>NZ_JBNPLM010000005.1:0-99910 GCF_050313495.1 Collinsella sp. SGI.178
AAGAGCTACCCCAGGTTGAGGTGGGCCAGAAGGGCCTCGCGGGTGTTGGGGACGTTGTCTTCGATCACGGCGTCGAGGGCAACGTTGAGAAGCTGTCCCAGCTCAGGCCCCGGTTTGACGTCGGCGCGAATCAGGTCCCCTCCGTTGATGCCAAGCATCTTAAGCGTATAGGGCTCCCCCGCTTCCAACAGTTCGTGGGCGAGCGAACGCATCTCCTCGATCGTCTCGACGTAATAGAAGCACGACGGTGCCTTACCCAGCGTATCGGCACGCTTAAGGTCCATAAGCTCGTCAATCAAACGCGGTGTGTCGACGCCCTCACCCGAAAGCGAGCGCATCATATTGAGCAAACAGGAGCGCTCGGGGCGCAACGGCTTATCGTGATACCTGATAAGCAGACACACGTCGCGAACCAAATCGTGCGAAAGCGCCAAGCGATCCATAATAGCGCGCGCTTTCTTGGCACCAAGCTCAGGATGACCGTAAAAGTGGCCGCTGCCCGCATGATCGACCGTAAAGCAATCGGGCTTGGAGACATCGTGCAAAAACGCTGCCCACATTAAGCTCGACGAAGGCGCCACGCCGTCACACAGTGCCAGCTCCCCCGCTACCGTCAAAACGCGAGCGATATGCTCGTAAACATTAAAGGCGTGGTAGACGCTGCGCTGGTCAAACCCACGAGCCGGCGCAAGCTCGGGCACGGCGGCGCAAACAAGCTCGGGGTAGCGTAGCATCGCGTCTCCCCCGTGACCGGTCGATAGAATCCCCTCGAGCTCAATGCCCACGCGTTCACGTGCCACGGCATCGAGCAGCGGCGAGCACTCGGCAAGCGCCAGTTTGGTCTTAGGCTCGATCATAAAATCCAGACGGCAGGCAAAACGCACGGCGCGCAGCATGCGAAGCGCATCCTCGTTAAAGCGACGCTTGGGATCTCCGACGGAACGAATCAGCTTACGCTGCAGGTCGCCCTGGCCATCATAACGGTCGACAAGACCGCGCTGGGGATGCCAAGCCATGGCGTTAACGGTAAAGTCACGACGTGCCAGATCGTCCTCAAGCGACGCCGCACGCTCCACACTCTGGGGATGGCGACCATCGGTGTAAAAACCGTCCAGGCGATACGTCGTGACCTCAATACGCTCATCATCACAAAGGGCGGTAATGCCGCCAAATTTTATGCCCGACTCAACTACCGCAATGCCGGCTGCCTCGAGCGCCGCCTTGGACTCTTGCCACAGGCCGCTACAGCACATGTCAACATCGTGGCTGGGACGTCCCATCAGGGCGTCACGCACCCAACCGCCTACGAACCAGGCCTCGAGACCAGCGTCCTCAAGCGCACGTAGCACACGCAGGGAGGCATCTGTGGGCTGCGTACCGTTGAGCGAAACATTACACATACCTATGGCCTCCTACGCTTGCAAGCGTTAAACGATGGTTCTCAAGCAGTCTAGCAAGAAACAAGCGTGAGCGCACATGAAATCACATCGTCGATTCGTGCGAACGAGACAGCAGAGCCCATGCGGCCAACAGATAAAAACACCCGCCTCGGAGATCCAAAGCGGGTGTTCGGCAACGATATGTCTAAACGGTTAGCAGACCTGGCGAACGTCGATGTGCTTCTTATATTCGTCCACCTTGGCAAAATCGCCCAAACCAGGGCACTCGACCACGTTGGCACCGGTTGCCATCGAGAGGCGCAGGGCGTCCTCGACGCACTCGGGGGCATCATGCCACACGGACAGGAAGGCGGCAAGCGAGGAATCGCCGGCGCAGACCGTCGAGAGCAGCTTGACCTCAAAGGTGCGTTTGGCAAACCAAATGTGCTCGCCGTTGGAGAAGTACGCGCCGTCGCCACCAAGGGTCAGCAGCACATTCTTAGCGCCCTTGGCGTGCAGCTCAGCCATAGCGCACTTAACGGACTCGTCGTCGCCACCGCTCACCTTAATGCCAAAGATGTCGAGCAGCTCGTCATCGTTGGGCTTAATGAGCAACGGCTCCATGGCAATGAGATCGGCCAGCTGATGGCTCGAAATATCGAGCACGAACTCGGCACCCTTTGCCTTAACACGGCGAAGAACCTCGGCCAGGAAACCCTCGGAGGTGTTGGGGGGCAGCGAGCCGCTAATGACCAGGCAGGTCATGTCGTCGAGCGAGTCGATGAGCTCAAACATCTCCTGCTCGTTGGCAGCATTGATGGCAGCGCCTGCATTGACCATGTTGTACTCGGTATCGGGACCGGCGTTGAGGAAAACGTTGACGCGCGTGATGCCGTCAGTCCACACGGGCTTGACGGGCACACCCAGGGCCTCGGCGCCCTTGACGATATACTCGCCTGAGAAGCCGGCAAAAAAGCCCAGGATCGTGGTGTCGACACCGTAGTGATCGAGGGTGAACGAGACGTTGAGACCCTTGCCATTGGGCGTATAGACCGCGTTGCGCGTGCGGGTGACGGTGTTGGCGGAAAGTCCGTCGCAGGAAATGTTGTAATCAATGGCGGGATTTGCAGTGAGCGTGTAAATCATGAATGTTCCTTTCACAAAGCAACGTGATAATGAAAGTATATTCCACACCTTGTGAAAAGACCATAGCAACTCGGCGAACGGTGTAGAACGCGTGCAGGTCGCCAGAAAAGCAGCAAGGCGGGGCAAAAAAATCAGGAGTGCTTGCCCTGAAGCTCATTTGCAATTTACAAATAAGCGCCCCGGCTTAAACCGGGGCGCCATATAGCCACGAATATGTAGCGTTTCGCTTACTTGCGATCGAGCTTGCGGACAGCAACGCGCTTACTATACTCATCGACGTGACCGAAGTCGCCGATGCCCACGGACTCGGCAACGTTGGCGCCGGTGGCCATAGCGAGCTTCATGGCCTCCTCGACGTTGTCGCGATCCCTGTACCACTTGTACAGGAACGCAGCGAGAGTGCAGTCGCCGGCGCAGACGGAAGAGACCAGCTTGATGTTGAACTCACGCTTAGCGTACCAGATGTCCTCGCCGTTGGAGAAGTAAGCGTCGCCGCGGCTACCACGGGTGAGCAGCACGTTCTGGACGCCGGCATCGTGAGCCATCTTCATAGCAACGCGGACCTCGTCGTCGGTGTCGACCGGCACGCCAAAGATGGCCTTCATCTCGTGATGGTTCGGCTTGATGAGCAGCGGCTTCTTGTGAGCGAGCTCCTTGAGCTTGTCGGAAGACAGGTCCAGGACGACGTCGGCGCCACGAGCCTGAGCGTGATCCATGACCTGAGCCAGGAAGTCGGGCGTAGCTTTGGGAGGCACGGAACCAGAGACGATCAGGCACTCAAGATCGCCCGCGGTGTCCAGGATGTTGTAGAGCTCCTTCTGGTGCTCCGGCGTAATCGGGGCGCCGGGGTTAAGGATGCCGTACTCGTGCTGGCCATCGTTGACATAGGTGTTGATACGCGTGATGCCGTCGGTCCAAACCGGGCGGCACAGGCAACCCAGGTTCATGACCTCCTCGACGATGAACTTGCCCGTGAAGCCGGCGAAGAAGCCGAGCGCGACGGTGTCGACGCCCATCTTCTTAAAGGCGAAGGACACGTCGAGGCCCTTGCCGTTAGCCGTGTAGCTGGCCGAGCCGGTGCGGACGTTCTCGTCGGGCTCGAGCGGAGAGCTCGAAACCGTCATGTCGACAGCCGGGTTAGCGGTTAGCGTGTAGAACATTTACAGTACCCCCTGTATATTTGAGGGCCGCGCGGCCAGCCCATTCCAACCACGCGGTTACCTCTGATACCAAATTAGCGAGCGGCAGCCTCAAGCAGCGCCTTGACCTCTTCGGCAGTGGTGCAGGCGAGCGCCTTCTCGGCGAGATCGTCGCACTCGGCCTTGGTCCACTGGCTGATGGTCTTGCGGGCGCGAAGGATAGACGGAGCGCTCATCGAGAACTCCTCGAGGCCCCAGCTGATCAGCAGCGGCTCAAGCAGCGGATCGGCAGCAGCCTCGCCGCACATACCGACCATGATGCCAGCCTTGACGCCGCTCTCGATGATGTTCTTGAGCGAGCGAAGCACGGCGGGATAGTACACCTGGTACAGGTTAGAAATGGTGTCGTTACCACGGTCGGCACACATGGTGTAGCCGATCAGGTCGTTGGTGCCGATCGAGAAGAAGTCGGCGACCTCGGCCAGGCGGTCAGCGATCAGCGATGCGGCAGGCGTCTCGACCATAATGCCGACCTCGATGTTCTCGTTGAACTTGCGGCCCTCTTCGGTCAGCTCGGACTTGCACTCCTCGACGAGCTCCTTAACGGCCAAGACCTCCTCGACGCAAGTGACGAGCGGGATCATGATCTTGACATCACCGAAGGCGCTGGCGCGCAGCAGAGCGCGGAGCTGTACCTTGTACTGGTCGGGGTTGGCCAGGCAGTAACGCACGGCACGGAAGCCCATGAAGGGGTTCTCTTCCTTGACCATGTGCAGGTACGGGATCTCTTTGTCGCCACCCACGTCGAGCGTGCGGATGATGACCGGAGCGCCATTGAGCGCGCTGGCAACCTTGCGATAGGCGTTGAACTGCTCCTCCTCGGAAGGAAGCTCGGCGGAATCCATGAACAGGAACTCGGAGCGGAACAGGCCAATGGCCTCGGCGTCGTGATCGAGCGCGTTGGGCACGTCATCGGGGTTACCGATGTTGCAGGCAATGATCTTCTTGATGCCATCGGCAGTCACGGACGGCTTGCCACGGAAAGCCTCGAGGGCTGCCTTCTCGGCAGCGAAAGCCTCGGCCTTGGCGGTGTAGGCGGCGAGCGTCTCCTCGTCGGGATCGGCCTCGACGATACCCTTGCCACCGTCGACGACAACGGTCATGCCGTTGCGCAGCGCGGTGCAGCTGTTGGCAACCGAAAGGACAGCCGGAATCTCGAGGGCGCGGGCGATGATCGCGGAGTGCGACGTGCGGCCACCGGTCTCGGTGACGATACCGGCAACGTGAGCCTTATCGATCGTGGCGGTCATGGACGGCGTAAGGTCGTGCACGACAACGACAGTGTTTTCGGGCAGGACGGAGAGATCGACGACCTCCTTGCCCAAAAGCTCGGCCAGAATACCGGTGCGGATGTCGGCGATGTCTGCCGCGCGCAGGCGGAACATCTCATCGTCCATGGACAGGAACATGTTCTCAAACATGGTCGAGGTGTCCATGAGCGCCTGCTCGGCGCAGGTGCCGCCGTCAATGGCGGCGTTGATGGCGTCGGTCATGCCCGGGTCCTGAGCCAGGACAATGTGTCCGCTCATGATTTCGGCCTCGGCCTCGCCCACCGTCTCCTTCATGTGGTCAGCCTGAGCCTGGGTCTTCTCGCAGAAGACCGAAAGGGCGGTCTGATAGCGCTCCTTCTCTGCTGCCGAATCAGCAACCTCGTGCGGCTCAAACGTCAAGTCGGGTTCGACGGCAACCATGACGGTGCCGATACCGATGCCCTCGGAAGCGTTGACTCCCTGATACATTCCTATTCCTCTCTCCGTGTCATGTGATAAAGCGTTTTGCCATATCCATGACAAAAGAGCGCAGTTCCCTTTAAACAGGTCACTGCGCCCCCAAATATGAACTTAGTTGTTCAACATGCGACCCGTTTGAGTTCTACTCGCCAAGACCGCTCTTGATGAGCTCGATGGCAGCAGCCAGAGCCTCGGCCTCGTCAGCGCCGTCGCACTTGACCTCGACCTCGGTACCGCAGGGGATGCCGGCAGCCATGAGGGCCATCGGGGACTTGCCGTTGACCTCCTTCTCGGGGGTGACGACCGTCACGTCGCAGGCGTACTTGCCCATGGTGGAGGCGAAGAGGCCAGCCGGACGCATGTGAAGACCCTGAGGATTAACGAGGGTAGCCTTCTCAGAAACCATAATTGACTCCTTTTTTGTGTTTAACCCCTATCAGCAATGCGACAGGAGCCATATTCACGACGTTGATTATATTAACTCACATCAAACGGTTTTTCATTATGTTTCGTACGAATTGTTGGACAGATGTCGTTCCTGCACGCTCGCCTGCCGGGCGGGGCGGTTAAGTTTGCTGCTCTACAGTCCTGCGCAAGACGGAAAGCACATTAAGTGCTTTCCTTTGCGTGCGGAACTCGCGACAAACTTAACCGCCCCGCCCGGCAGGCGAGCTGCGGAAACTCAGTCGGTCCAGAGCAATATCGTGCGAAAGAAATTTTGGCTGAGTTTTTGTTCGCCTGGTTGATCTGGTTGATGGGGCTATCTATGCCCTCTTGTGAACTGAGGAGTATTCCTAACTGTCGGCAGGAAGGAAATGACCCTCAGTACCGGGTTACTTGAAAAAGGCGGGGACCCCTGATGGAGTCTCCGCCTTATATACAGGGGGCGATGTTATTCGCAAGCTGCGGGATTAGACCAGACGGGCGTTGATCGTCTTAGCGATCTCGGCAGCGTCGGTGGAACCCTTAACGGTGGCACGGAAGCCCTCGTCCATGAGCGCCTCGGCGACCTTGGACAGGATCTTGAGGTGCGTGGTGCCGGCCTGGGCACCGGGGATGAGCAGGGCAATAGCCACGTTGACGGGAGCGCCGTCCATGGTGTCCCAACCGGTCACGCCAGAGTCGTCCTTGACGACGATGACGGCGGCCTCGGTAATGGCATCAGACTTGGCATGCGGAATAGCGAAGCCCTCCATCATGCCCGTGGTGCCCTCGGCCTCGCGGGCCAGGAAGGCGTTCATTACGGCGTCGGCGTCGTCAGCGATACCGGCCTTGACAGCCTGGTTGGAGACAAAGCTCAGGGCCTCGTCACGAGAAGCAAAATCCTCGGCGACAAAAACGTTCTCGACCTTCACGAAGTCGGAAGCCTCAGCCTTGGGGGCCTCGACGGCAGCGGCCTTGGGAGCCTCGACCGGCTTAGCGGCAGCGGCGGGAGCGGCCTTCTGTTTCTTCTCGAAGTCATACTTCTTGAAAGCAACGAACAGGATGCCACCGACCACGGCGCCGATGAGGATCGCGAGGACCCACAACGGACCGTTCTCGACAACGGGCAGGACCAGGAAACCACCGTGAGGCGCCGGATCGTGGACGTTGAACATAATGGTCAGGATCGAGGCGATGGAGGAACCGAGCATCATGATGGGCATGACGGGCCAGATGTTCTTGGTCATGAACGGAATGGCGCCCTCGGTGATGTGGGTGCAACCAAGGATGAGGTTGACGATACCGGCGTCATGATCCTCCTGGCTGAAGTACTTCTTGCCGACGATGACGGCGAAGGTGGTGATCAGCGGCGGAACGATGCAGGCGGCGGAGACGGCAGCCATGAAGTTGGTGCCGAAGTTATAGGTGTCGGTGCCGACACCGGCAGCCAGGGCCTCGGTGAGCATAGCGGTACCGGTGACGTAAGCAGCCTTGTTGACCGGGCCGCCCATATCAAAGGCGCACATGCAGCCAATGGCAAGACCCAGGACAACAGCGCCAGAGGCAGACAGACCCTTGAGGAAGTCCATCATGGCGGTGTTAATGGCAGCCATGGGGCCGGAGATGCCAAGCATGACCAGACCGACGATGGCGGTCGAGAACAGCGGGTACAGGAAGATAGCCTTGAGGCCGTCCAGGTTCTTGGGCAGCTTGGCAAAAACCTTCTCGAGCAGCAGGATGACATAGCCAGAGAGGAAGCCGCCGACGATGCCGCCCAGGAAGCCAAAGCCCACGCCGGCACCGCCGGCATCGATCATGCCGGTCTCGGCATTAACGGGCAGGCCCTGGATGGCGATCATACCGGCGACAAAGCCGGGAACGAGCGCCGGGCGCTTGCCGATGGACTCGGCGATATAGGCGGAAAGCACGGGAACCATGAGGTTCATGGCGATGCCGCCGATGATCTTGAGCATAGCGGCAAAGCTGTTGTAGTCGGCAGCCGTCGAATCGAAGGACGTGATGCCCCACAGGAACGAAACGGCGGTCAGAACACCACCGGCAACGACGAAGACCAGCATGTGGCTGACGCCGTTCATGAGGTGCTTATAGATGATGTGACCGATGGACTCCTTCTCCTCGACCTCATCCTCGACATCGGCAGCAGCCGCAACCGTGTCGTCGCCCTTGGCGGCGAGAGCGCGGTCGATCAGCTTACCGGCAGCCTCGACGGACAGGGCCTTGGAAACACCGACGGAAACCATGGGCTTACCGGCGAAACGCTCCGCCTGGACATCCTTATCGGCTGCGACGACGACGGCCTTAGCACCGGCGATCTCACCCTTCGTGAGTTCGTTCTCGACACCGACCTGGCCATGGGTCTCGACCTTAATGGTCAGACCGCGCTCGGCAGCTGCCTTCTCCAGCGCCTCCTTCGCCATGAAGGTGTGCGCGATGCCGGTCGGGCAACCGGTGGCGGCGATGATGTCAAACTTAGCCATGTGTCCCTCCTTCTTGAGTACTGCGCCCGCGGGCGCTCCCCTACACGCGCTACGGTGCGCGTTTTTCCACTCCTGAAAGATACCAAGCCACCGCTTATATGAGAAGCAATCCAGCCTATTTCTCCGGTGAAAGGTTCTTTCACAACCGTAAACGGTCGATGAAAGTTTACCATCAACTTTTGAAACAGCAAGGTGTATCTTGTAATTGAAATCCCCGTATACTAGAGCGGCACACAACAAGACAGCTTTTAATGCCAACCAGGAGTCATCCATGTCCGATAGCAGCAAGAGCGCACTCTCCCTTATTAGCACGCACAAGGGATACAGCGAGTCCGAGCAGCGCATTGTCGACTATATCCTAGAGCACCAGTCCGAGGCACCGCTCCTAACAGCCGCGCAACTCTCGCGCGCCGCCGCAACCTCCGAGGCCACCGTCTCGCGCTTCTGCCGCAAGCTGGGCTTTGGAAGCTTTCGCAGCTTTCAGTTTTCGCTGGCGCGCGATCTGGAGAGCCAGCGCAATGAAGGCCTCACAGACGAGGTCTCGCTCGATAATATGGAGCAGAGCCTCAAAAACATCCTCGCCGCAAAGGTCAGTGAACTCAATGCGACCATCGATGGCATTGATCACGATACACTGGCAGCCGTCGTGCACGCGTTTAAGAACGCAGGGGCTATCGAGTTTGCAGCCGTAGGTAATACCAACGCCGTTGCGCTCGACGCGACGTTTAAGTTTTCGCAACTGGGCCTTCGCTGTATGTCAAGCACCATCAGTGAAACCTCGATTGGTTTTGCGCTCACGTTGCGCCCCGGCGACGTTATCGTGCTGATCTCGAACTCTGGCAAGTCGCGTCGACTGAATCGCATGGCAAAAGCGGCTCGAGGCTGTGGTGCCACCGTAGTCGTCATCAGCAGCGACAGCAAGTCTCCGCTTGCTCGCCTAGCCGACTACACCTTTAATACCGTGAACCACGAGGCGCTGCTCACCACGGGCGACTTTGCGTTCTCCAAGATCAGCGCCACGATGATCATCGAGGTTATCTACAACTTCCTGCTGCCCGAAATCGAGGACGCCCGAGAGCACATCAGCTACTACGAGGAGCTTATCCAGCCGGATAAGGTCGTGGAATAGAAATTTTGGCGAGCCGACAAACGCCACTCGCCACGAAACCGGCCCATCTACTACGTTTTATCAGTATGGCCCAACCACATACCGAAAATAGAAAAACCGCAGGCGTTCTACCTGCGGTTTTCTTTTTGCAATTCAAGGCCTGGTTGCCGATAGCCTATTAAACGTAGTAGATGGTCCGGTTTCGTGGCGGCCGGGTCGAACATACATGTAACGGCTCGGCCTAAGCACGCGCTTCCTCGAGCATCTGCTTTGCGTGGGCCAAGCTCGCCTCCGATTGATCGCCGCTCAGCATACGGGCGATCTCTGCGGTACGGGCGTCCCCGGTCACCTCATCCAGATGGGTTTGGGGAACGTCGCCGGGCTCTTTGCTCACCACGTAATGTTTGTCGGCCATGACGGCGACCTGCGCCAGGTGCGTTACGACAATCACCTGATGCGTTGCGGCAAGATCTGCCAGAACGCTCGCAAGGGCGCGTGCAGTAGAGCCGCCAACACCGGCATCGACCTCGTCGAACACCAACGTATCCACGCCGTCCGCGTTACCCAAAACAACCTTGCTCGCCAACATGACACGGCTCAGCTCGCCGCCAGACGCAATGCGGCGCAGGGGGCGCGGCGTCAATCCGGCACCGCTACGATACAAAAGCTCGTAGCTCGACGGGCCCGCCGGCGTCCACTCGGCGCGCGGAAGATCGCGCGAGTCCCAAACGAGCTCGGCGCCGCCCATCTCCAGGCGCGCCATCTGACGGCCAACCTCGTGACAAAAGCGCGGGGCTGCCGTATTGCGTGCACGCTTAAGTGCCTTGGCGGCGGCGAACAGTTCGCGCTCCGCCGCGCCAAGCGCTTCGCGCGCATTCTTGATCTGCTCATCACCATCGTCTACCAGCGACAACAGCTCTCGGGAGCTATCGCGCATGGCAAACACGTCGTCCATGGTGGGACCCCACTGACGCAAAAGTCCCTTAAGGTCGGAATACCGCTCGCGCATACGAGCCAGCTCGCGCGGGTCGAAGGCGACCCCATCGCGATAGGCGCGCAGCTCGTTGGCACAATCCTCGAGCGAGATGCAGGCATCCGAAAGCGCATCGGCGATATCACCCAACTTGCGATCGACAGTAGCCATGCGCGAAAGCTCCGCCACGGCGCTGTTCACGGCATCGAGTGCTCCCCCTTCGGCAGCAAGCGACGCATGGGCATCGTTGGCCGTTGCCACCAGCACCTCGGCATGCTCGGAGCGCGGCAGCAGCTCCTCGAGCTCCTCATACTCACCCGGCTTGGGGTCGACCTCGGCGATGCGCTCCAGAGCGAAGCGCGCCTCCTCGACACGACTCCCCTGCGCGCGTGAGGCCTCTTCGACGCGACGGACCTCTTTGGCAGCCGCGCGCGATGCCTTAAGGCAAGCACGATAGCGATCGAGCGCCTCGAGCGCCGGGCGCCCCGCCCATGCATCGACCATGGCAACATGATGCGCCGGGTCGAGCAGGCGCTGGTGCTCGTGTTGGCCGCAAAGATCCATCATCACACCGACGCGCTCCGAAAGCTCACGCACGCTGGCGATGCGGCCGTCAATTTTTACGCGGCTACGGCCCTCGGCAGAAAGGCTGCGCTGCACGGTGAAGCCCTCCGTGTCGTGCGGGCCGTCAAACAGGCGCGCCTCGACGTTGGCGAGCGTCTCGCCCTCGCGCACCGTCGACGAATCCGCGCGCTCGCCCAGAATGAGCTTAAGCGCCGAGAGCAACGCGGTCTTACCGGCGCCGGTCTCGCCGGTCAGAACCGTTAAGCCCGCGCTCGGAACCAACGTCGCCTCGCGAATGAGGGCAATGTTGGAAACCTGCAGCTCATCGATCATGACGCACTCCGTAGAACACGCGACTCACCGAGTTATAGAAGCTCTCGGGGCCGTAATCCAGCAGCAGAACATCGCCGGGACCGCGACGCACAGCCACGCTCTCGACCGTGCCATCGCAGGTAATAAACTGTCCATCGATGGCGATCGCAGGCACGCTCGGGCGGTCATCGGACATAAAGATCTCAACGACATCGCTTGGCGAGGTCAAAAAGGCGCGAGCCTGAATGGTATGTGGGGCGATGGGCACGCAAACCATGCCCGTGTAATCGGGACTGACGATGGGGCCGCCGGCGGAAAGCGCGTAGCCGGTGGAACCGGTCGCTGTCGAAACGACGACGCCGTCACCGCGCAGGCGGTCGATATGATGGCCAGACACCGTGATGTCGAACTCAACCATATCGGACAGGGGCCCGCGCGTAAGCGCCATATCGTTAAGGGCAAACGTGCGCACGACATCCTTCGTGCCATCTTCGCGCACCGAAACGATATCCGCAGCGAGGGTGGCGCGGCGACTCACATGGAGCTCACCGGAAAGGGCATCGCTCACGACCTGCAAAATATCGCGATCCTCGGGGCTCGCAGCCGTCAAAAAACCCAAATGACCATAGGAAAGGCCCAGAATGGGGATCTCGCGGTAGTTGAGAATGCGGGCGGCACGCAACAGCGTGCCGTCGCCGCCGAGCGTAATGACCAGGTCGGCATCGTCAACATCGGGCGCACGCTGGATCTTGGAACGCTGATCGGCAGCCCATGCGACCTCGTAGCCCTGGCGCGAAAGCCAAAGCTCGAGCATTAGGCCGCTCTCGACCGCCTCTTGCTTGTAGTAATTGGGAACCAGAAAGACCTTCATAGCGTTGCAGCTTTCTCGCTCAAAGCCGTTACCTGTGATTGCAGTTCATCGTCGGCACGCTCGCCAGAGGCAAACCTCGTGCCGTACAGGAAAAACTCGACGTTGCCCTTGGCGCCATGGATGGGCGACACGCACACGTCGAGCGGAAACAGACCCTTGGCGGTAAAGAGCTCAATCGCCGCCACAAGCGTATCGCGGCGGACGGAGGGGTCGGTCACGATACCGCCCTCGCCCACCAGCGCAGCCGGCGCCTCAAACTGCGGCTTTACGAGCGTGCAAAACGAACCCAAAGGCTTCAGGCACGCCAACACGGCGTCGATGATATTCGCGATACTCGTAAACGACACATCGCAGACAGCCAAGTCGATAGCGCCGCCGTAGCCAAGCTCGGGCAGTTGTGTCACGTTGGTGCGCTCATGAAGCCTCACCCGCTCGTCTTGGCGCAGCGACCAATCAAACTGAGCGCGACCCACATCGACCGAAACAACCGTTGCGGCGCCACGCTTGAGCAGGCAATCGGTAAAGCCGCCCGTGGAGCAGCCCACATCGAGGCAAGCAAGGCCCATGGGATCGATCCCAAACGCATCGAGCGCGCCCTCGAGCTTGAGCCCGCCGCGCCCCACGTAGGGAATACGGCCCTTCACGTGCAGGGGCAGACCGGGCGTCACCTTAAGGCCCGGCGAGGTCAAACGCTCGCCGCCACTCGAGACTAAGCCGGCCATAAGAGTGCGAAGGGCATCCGCGCGATCGGCGCAGATGCCCTGTGAAATCAGTTCGTCATCGAGACGCACGCGTTTCATGAATGCCATCAACCATTCGTATCCGGAGACGCGGCCTGGCTATCCTGGGATTCGTTTGCCGCATCCTCATCGTATTCCTGCTCGAGCTTATCGGCCTCACGAGGCGTCAACTCAAACTTGTCGACCATATCGACCGCACGGGAGCCAAGTTCGATCGCCTCGTCAAACAAATCGAGCGAACGCTCCAAGGACGTATCCTTGGAGCGAACGGTAGCGATGATCTGGTCCAAGCGGTCCGAGATCTCATCGAAGTTGCGGACGGAACCCTCTGGCATGGCTACTCCTCGACGGTACCGGTCTCGACCTCGGCGACCTCGGTACCCTCGTCGAGAACGCCGGCCGCAGCCTGAGCGGCTGCAACCTTGGCGGCAGCCTCGGCGGCCTGGGCCTCCTCGCGGGCGCGGTCCTCGGCCAGCAGCTCCTGATACAGGTCCTCGCCCGGCAGCTCCTCGCTACGCGCGATCTTGCCCAGCACGCCATTGACAAACGACGCGGACTGGTCGGTGCCATAGGCCTTGGCAAGCTCTACAGCCTCGTTGATCACGATGGCGTCCGAGACCTCCTCGTCGGTGAGGAAGCGCATCTCATAGACGGCGATACGCAGCAGATTGCGATCGGCGCCGGGCATGCGCATAAGATCCCAGTTCTTGGCGATGGAGCGCAGGGCGCAGTCGATGCGGTCGATATACTCGTAGGCACCGCGGCACAGCTCCAGAGCGTAGGGGTCGAGGGGACCCTTCGAGATCAGGAAATCGCCCTCGAGGACGCGCTCGAGCGGGCTGTCCGTGGCCTCGGCCTGGAACAGCAGCTGCAGCGCCTGACTGCGGGCAAGCGTACGCCCGCGATAAACCTTAAGGCTCAAAGGTTACTCCTTGGGGAAAACGAGGCCGTCGATGCAAACGTCAACGCGCTCGACCTCGACGCCTACCTGGGCATCGATAGCTGCGACCACGGCGGAGCGAACGGCCTCGGCGAGTTTCTTGAACGGATAGCCAAAGAACACCACGACGCGCACGGTGAGTGCGAGCTTGTCGCCGATGACCTCGGCCTCTACCGGCGGCTCGGAAGCCGGGGCCTTGGACGAAAACATCATGGAGACAAGGTTGGTGGCAAGGTCCTTGACGCCCACGGAGGCGATGCCCTCGACATCCGTGACGGCGCGCGAGACGATGGCGGTCAGAACATCGGGCGAAATACCGATGCCGTCAATCTTGATTTCCTGGGGCATGAGTCCTCCTAGAAGAGTTGGTTGCTAGACGCGGGAGACGAACTTGCCGTCGCGGGTGTCAACCTTGATGACCTCGCCCTCGTTGAGGTACATCGGGACCTGGATGACAGCACCGGTGTCGATGGTGGCCGGCTTGGTGGAACCCTGAACGGTGTCGCCCTTAAAGCCCGGGTCGGTCTGGACGATGGTGGTCTCGATGAACATCGGCGGGGTCACGCCCATGAGCTCGTCGTCGGCGAAGAGCAACTGGCAGGTGTCGTTCTCGCGCAGCCACTTGGAGTTCTCGCCCACCATGTCCTCGGGAACGGGAACCTGCTCGTAGGACTCATTGTCCATGAAGATGTAGTCGGCACCGTCGTTGTAGAGGTACTGGAACTCACGGGTGGTGAGCATGACGCTCTCGAACTTGGTACCGGCGTTGCAGGTGTTCTCGACGACACGACCGCTCTTGATATCGCGGGTCTTGTAGCGCACAAAAGCACCGCCCTTGCCCGGCTTGACGTGCTGGAACTCGACGATGGTGTAAACCTTGTCCTTAATGCGGAGACCGAGGCCGTTCTTGAAGTCGGCGGTAGAAATGGTAGGCATAGCGACCTTTCTTGTTATGGGTAGAACGCACAAGCGTCCAAATTACATACGAGCGAAATTATACACTTGCAGGCGGCGCCTGCGGCGAGCGCATAAAAAGAGAACGCGGGGCGCCCGAATCATTTCGGACGCCCCGCTTCCAAAATCAAACTGAATGGCTTAGCAGTCGATGACGTGCAAGTCGTGCGGGGTCTTGGTGAAGGGCTCATAGCCGTTCTCGGTGACAACACCGTAATCCTCCAAGCGCACGCCGCCCACGCCGGGCAGGTAGACGCCGGGCTCCATGGTGACAACCGAGCCGACCTCGATGATGTTCTTGCTGCGGTTGAAGTTGGGCAGCTCGTGGATGTCGATACCGACACCATGGCCCAGGCCATGGTTGTAGTAATCGCCATAACCGGCATCGCCGATGATCTTCTTGGAAAGCTTGAAGATATCGTTACCCTCGACGCCCGGATGGATAGCGGCGACGCACTCCTCGTGGGTGCGGCGCACGAGCTCGTACAGGTCGAGCTGTTCCTGCGTGGGCTCGCCCATCACGACGGTACGCGTCATATCGGAGCGATAGTCGCAGTAGCCCGCGCCATAATCCATGAGGACGAAATCGCCCTTCTCGATGACACGGTCGCTCGGGACGGCATGCGGGTTGGCGGTGTTGGGACCGCTCGCGACGATGGAGCCAAAGGCCAAGCTGTCGGCACCGTTGGCGAACATAAAGTTCTCGAGCTCGTTGCGGACCTGCTTCTCGGTCATACCGGGCTTAATAAAGCCGAGCATGTGCTGGAAGGCGGCATCGGTGATCGACTGCGCGTGTCGCATGAGCTCGATTTCCTCGGCATCCTTGATGGCGCGCATCTTACGAATGTCGTCATGCATCAGCGGCAGCATGCAGGCGACGGAGCGATCCTCAAGACCACGCTGAATACCCTGGTAAAAGTTAATCTGCATGTCATCCTCGACGGCGCAGACACGACACTTGTTGGCCGCGATCTTGTCGGCAACCCAACCGGGGATGGTGCCCTCGTCCATGTCGTAGACCCAGGGGCTGCCGGCGGGCGTGTTCTCCTCAAAGCTGTTGAGATAGCGCGAGTCGGTATGGAACAGGCATTGATCGGCCGTAATAAATGCGGCGTGCGGAAACTCGAAGGTGTAATCGAAGACGCCCTTCACACCCGTGAGCCAACGGAGGTTGGCCTCATCGCGCACGACGATAGCATCGTAGCCGCGCTCGACCATCAGGGCACGGACACGCTCGATACGACCGGCAGGACCGGCAGCAAACTCAGACATTCAGATTCCTTTCTTATTGTCCTCAAAAAGAGCAGGACGGGCTTCAAACGAATAGGCGAACCACAAGCGATTCGCAACCGATTGAAAACCCGTCCCTCAAAATGATACGAAAGACGATGGATGTCAATAAAGTTAAAAAAGTTCCTTGCGAGAAGCCAGATACGCCTGCGCATGGCGTTCGAGAATCTCGTCCTCGACATTTGTCAGGCGAATGGCGCCGAGCGCCGCGGGCAGCGGCAGCATGCTGCGGTTTGAGCGGGCAAACTGCTGCTTGCGGAACTCCTCGATAAACGCGGTGGGCTCCAAGTCGAAGGCAAGCTCTTCGATGCCAAAGTCCTCCAGGCAATCGTCGACCTCAAACACATTGTCGATATCGAAGTCACAGGCATCATGTGCTAGGCGCGCCTCAAAACGCATACCCTCGGAAAGGAGCTGGTATGCGGGAACGTTAGCCGCGGCCTCGCCCAGGCAGGCGCGAAGGGTGCGCTCCCCTGTCTTACCAAAATCGAGTGCATGGCGAGCACTGGGGTTCGTGGCCATGAGCACATCTTTGCGCGCGGTCTGGGACCACTGCACAGCATTGACGAGCGCGACCTCCTCGCCGGAAAGAATCTCGGGAACAGTCTCGGTAAACTGATTCCAGCGGGACTTGCTGCTCGAAAGCATGGTGCCAACAAGCACCACATAGCCGAGCTTGAGATCCTCGGGGTCCGCCTCGCGAACAAGGTCGAGGTCACACACGACCAAGCCCGATTCGGGACGGAACGCGATAGCGGGAAGCGCATTCGACGAAGAGGCGACGAGCGGCTTCATGGTCGTCGCGACCGTGAGCATGGCGTCGAACGTTGTCGGCAGCAAGGCGCACTCGGTGCGACCGCACCACTGATTAGCACACCAGCTAACAACCGAGCAGGTTGCGGCATCGCCAACGGCGACAACAAGATCGTCGCAGGTAATGCCGTTGGCAGATAGGGCGCCAAAGATGGCATCGGCATCGGCCAGCGTGGCACCAGCAGGCGAAACCTCAAGCGGGAGCTGCGACACGACAAAACCGGCATCAACCAGCGCATGCTCGACGACCTCGCCAAAATGCTCTGACGTGGCGTCGTTCCAAACCACCAACGCGCGCTTAGGCTTGCCCACAGCCGAGGCAAACATGCGCGACAGCTCCTCGAACGCGCCCAATCCGACGCGGACATCGACACTGCGGTTTTGAAAATTGATCAGTTGACGGCGAATCATAACAGCCCACGCTCCAAAAGCATCTCGGCACAAAGGTAGGAAACGTCCTCGAAGGACTTGTTGCGAATATCAAGGGTAATATCGGCGGCCTGGCGATATAGCGGACGGCGATGCTCAAACAGGCGCGCGGCATGCTCGGGCGAACGGAAATCGGGACGCGTGTCGGACCGACGAATCTGGCGAATCGAATCCTCAAAGTCGCCTTCGAGATACACACAGATACCCATCTGGTGCATAAGCTCAATATTCACCGGAGTCTCGACGATACCTCCGCCGCAGGAAACCAGCAGGCTGCGCTCGCTTTGGAGCGAACGGAGCGCCGAGGTCTCGAGCTCGCGAAAACGCTCCTCGCCCTCGGTCTCAAAAATCTCGGTCACCGATTTACCGCAACGACGCACGACAAGGCGGTCGGTATCGATAAAGCGACGTTTGAACATAGTGCCCACGTTGCGCGCAAGCGTCGATTTGCCCGCGCCCAAAAAGCCGATAAAGAAGATATGGTCGCAGCCGTGTTTGGTGTGCTGGGACATAGCGAGACCTATTCCTCGCAGGGAAGGTCGCGCAGGGCCCGGCGCTCAAAGATACGGAAGATCTGCGTATACCACAGGTCCTGAGTGGCCTGCGGCTTTACCAGGATGGTATCGACGCCGGCGAAATTGCCGCTCCACACGTCCGTGTAGAGCTGATCACCGATCAGCACCGCCTCGTCGGCCGTGGCGCCGAGGCGCTTAAGACCCGCCTTGAGGGCAAACGGAGCCGGCTTCATGGCGTGGCTAATGGCCTCGAGTCCCAGCTCGCGTGCCGAGCTCATGACCTGGTCGCGATGCCAGTTGTTAGACACCATGCACAGCTTAAAGCCTTTGGCGCGGGCGGCGTCGAGCCAAGCGGAAACCGCGGCGGGAACCTGCTCGGTGTCGCGCGGTACCAGGGTGTTATCGCGATCGAGCAGAATGGCGCGTTTGCCGTCGGCCCACAGGGTATCAAGGTCGATGCGGTCGACGGATGCAACATATCGTTTGGGGCTGAAAATCCTCATGTTTAATTCCAAGACTGTTGGTGCTCTTCGTAGGTTTGCGAGAAGTACTCCTCGTCCTGCGTAATGTAGAAATACAGGTCATCGGAGTCGGTCGGCTCAAGCGTGGCCTTGAGTGCCTCGAGCGACGGGGAGCAGATGGGCGTGGGTGGCAGACCCTCGTGCTTATAGGTGTTGTACGGACTATCGCTCTGCAGGTCGTCGGCGGAAACCTCGCCACCGGTGACATACATCATGGTCGCATCGCTGTTGAGATAACGCAGACCGTCGAGCTTGCCGGCAAGGCGGTTGTAGAAGACCGAGGCGACATGCGCGCGCTGCTCGGCGTTGAGACCCTCGCGCTCAACGATGGAAGCGAGATTGATGATGTCGTAATCGGACATCTCCACGCCGTAACGCTCTTTGATCTTGGCCTCGCACCCGGCAAAATCAAGAGACTTGTACTCGGTGTTGAACTGATCGAGCATGGCGCGGATAACGTCATCGGCGCTCGGGTCCTTGCCCAGCGAATAGGTCTTGGGGAACAGAAAACCCTCGAGCGAATCGTTGGCGGCGCCCTTAAGGAAGCTATAGTCGTCCACGTAGTTGGAGGCCTTGGCCTGGTTGAGGAAGTCCTCCTTAGAGATGCTGTCGTAGGCCTGGGCCACACGGTCGGCGACTTGATCGACCGTTAGACCCTCGGGAATAGTAAGCGCATTGGAGCCCGCATTGGGGCCTTCCATGAGCTGCTGAACAACCTTGGTCGCATCCATGAATGTGGTGAACGAATAGGTACCAGGCTTGAGCGACATATCGGCATTAAGCTTTTTGACCGCCGCATAGTAATCCTTGGGATTTTCGACGATATGGTTCTCGGAGAGGATCGAGGCGATGGTGTCGCCCGAAGCACCGTCGGGAATGGTCACCGTAACCTGCTGACCAGCCGTAACCTTCGTATCCTCACCGGCAAAGAAGCCCTTGACGGCCGGCACGACAAAGAAAGCGATCACAGCAAGCGCGAGCACCGCCACCACAACGCCGATGATCATGGGAACCGGAGAACTCTTCTTTTGAGCACCGCGTCGAGCACGCGTGTCGTAGCTCGAGCGGGTCGCCGGAGCAACGCCATGCAAACCGCGAGCATGATGCGAATGCGATTGGGTAGCCTGCGTTCGCCGGACAGGTGCCTGCTGCTTAAAGCGGGTACCGCCTGCAGGCTGGGCCGTACGAGCAGTGGGCTGCTGAGCCGCGCGAGAAGCCGGATGCTGAACCGAACGAGCAGAAGGCTGCTGACCCGTCCTTTGAGCAGGTTGGGCCGAACGAGCGAAGGACTGCACCGGGCGCGCGCCAGGCTGAGCTGCGCGCTGCGTCGGCTGTGCCGGACGCTGGCCAGGCTGGGCAGGGCGCGACTCGGGCTGACGTGTACGATTCGGCTGGCGCGGATCGGAAGCGCTAGGCATGCGAAACCTCCTCGTTTTTACGATCGAGCCACGTCTGCAAAAACAGGCTGGCGGCAATCATGTCAATCTTGCCCCTCATCTGCTTTTCGTTGAGGCCCTGCTCGCGCAAGATACGCTTTGCCTCTTGCGAGGACAGACGCTCGTCCTCAAACTCCAACGGAAGATCGAGCTCGTCGGCGATCTTTTGTGCCACGGCGGCAACGCGCTCAGCCTGGGGGCCGGGCTCGCCGGCCATGGTCAAGGGACGTCCGCTTACCAGCATGTCGGGCTCATAGTCCTCGACCAGGTAACGGAACGTCTTGGCCATACCGGTGACCTCAGCGGCCGGGAGTACCTTGACAGGCATCGCCATCTTGCCATCACGGCTCGAGACGGCAATGCCAATCCTGGTCTCCCCTATGTCCAGTGCGAGCGCGACCACAGCGACTACTTCGGTTCTTAGGCGCCCAGCGCGGTCTTAGCGGCCGCGAGGGCATCGGCGATACCGGCGGCGTTCTTGCCACCGGCCTGGGCCATGTTGGGACGGCCGCCACCGCGACCATCGACCAGGCCCGCGATCTGCTTGATCACATTGCCGGCGTGGAAACCGGCCTTGACGGCGTCGTCGGAGCCGGCAGCGAGCAGCGCCGGGGTGCCCTTCTCGGTCACGCTGGCAACGACGCAGGCAACGGGGCCGGAAACCTTCTGGTGCACAGTATCCCAGACGTTGCGCAGGTCAGCAGCCTCAAGGCCCTGGAGCTCGGCGAAAACAAGCTTGTAGCCATCGAGCTCGACGGCGCCCTCGATGGCGCCGGAGATAGCGTCGGAGGAGCCACCGGTCAGGGCCTTCTTGAGCTTATTGGACGTCTCGCGCAGCTCGGCCTGCAGGTTCTCAACGCGGGCGGGAACCTCGTCGACGCGGCACTTGAGCGCAGCGGCAGCGGCGTCAACGAGTGCCAGGCGGTCGGCCATGTAATCGAGAGCGCCCTTAGAGGTCACGGCCTCGATACGGCGGACGTTGGAGCCCGTAGAGGACTCGGAAATGATCTTGAACAGGCCGATCTCGGCGGTGTTGGCGGCATGGGTGCCACCGCAAAGCTCACGGGAGAACGGCTGGTCCTCGGCGCCCACGGAGACAACGCGGACAACGTCGCCGTACTTCTCGCCAAAGAGGGCGACAGCACCGGCGGCCTTGGCCTCGTCGATGCCCATAACGCGGGTCACGACCGGCTTGGAAGCGAAGATCTGCTGGTTGACCAGGTCCTCGACAGCCTTGAGCTGCTCGGAGGACAGGGCCTCAAAGTGCGTGAAGTCAAAGCGCAGGTGCTCGGGCGTCACCAGCGAGCCGGCCTGGGAGACATGCTCGCCCAGGACCTGCTTAAGGGCGGCGTCGAGCAGGTGCGTAGCGGTGTGGTTGCGGCGCAGGAAGCCACGGCGCTCGGCGTCGAGCGCGGCGGTCACGGTAGCGCCGACGGTCAGCGTGCCCTCGGCAACGTGGGCGACGTGGGCATACAGGCCGTTGTGGTTCTTGGTGTCGGCAACCGTCAGCGTAACGCCCTCGGCGGATAGCTTACCGGCGTCGCCCTGCTGGCCGCCCATCTCGGCATAGAACGGGGTGCGGTCGAGCACAACCTCGACGTCCTCGCCGGCGGCAGCGGACTCGACAGACTCGCCGTTGCGCACGATGGCGACAACCTTGGCGCCCTCGATGACGTCGTTGTCATAGCCGTCGAACTCGGTCGCGGCAACTTTGTCGGAAAGCTCGACCCACACGTCGTTGAAGCTGCCCCAAGCGTCGCCCTTGGCATTGGCGCGGGCGCGGGCCTTCTGGTCCTCCATGCAGGCGGTAAAGCCGTCCATGTCGACGTCGTGGCCAGCGGTGCCGGCGATCTCGACGGTCAGATCGATGGGGAAACCAAAGGTGTCGTGCAGCTTAAAGGCAACATCGCCCGGAAGGACAGCGCCCTCGGAAAGCGCTGCCAGGGCCTCGTCCAGATAGACGCGGCCGTTGTCGAGCGTCGTGGAGAAGCGCTCCTCCTCGGAGGCGACGATGCCCTTGACGAGCGCGACGTTCTTGAGCAGCTCGGGATAGGCCTCGCCCATCTGAGCGTTGACCTCGTCGATGAACTTGGTCAGGAAGGCGCCCTCGATACCCAGCAGGCGACCGTGGAACACGGCGCGGCGGAGCAGGCGGCGAAGGACGTACTCGCGGCCCTCGTTACCGGGGAGGATGCCGTCCGAGATCATGAAGTCGACGGCACGGGAGTGATCGGCGATGATACGCAGCGAGCGGCTGGCACCGGAGTAATCGTCGGCGTCATAGGTCTTGCCGCTGATCTCCTCGCCCAGCTTGATGAGGTGCTGCATCAGATCGCCGTCGTAGTTGGCGGTCTTGTGCTGCATGATAGCGGCCATGCGCTCCAGGCCCATGCCCGTATCGAGGTTGCGGTGCGGCAGCTCCGGCATGGAGCCGTCCTCCTGGCGGTCGTACTGGGTAAAGACGAGGTTCCAGAACTCCAGGAAGCGGTCGCAGTCGCAGCCGGGCTTGCAGTCGGGGCTGCCGCAGCCGACCTCCTCGCCCATGTCAAAGTAGATCTCGGAGCACGGACCGCAGGGGCCGGTGGGGCCGGCGGCCCAGAAGTTGTCGTCCTCGCCCAGACGCGAGATGTGATCCTCGGCAACGCCCAGAGAGCGCCACACGTCATGGGTCTCGTCGTCCTCGGTAAAGACGGTGAAGTACAGGCGGTCGAGCGGTAGCTTGAACTCCTTGGTGATGAGCTCAAAGGCCCAAGCGCAGGCCTGCTGCTTGGAGACGCCGCCAAAGGAGAAGTCGCCGAGCATCTCAAAGAAGGACAGGTGACGGCCATCCTCGCCGATGCAGTCGATGTCGTTGGTGCGGACGCACTTCTGGCAGGAGATAGCGCCGATCTCCTTCATGGTCTTCTTGCCCTGGTAATACTCCTTAAACTGGTTCATGCCGGCGTTGGCAAGCAGCAGCGAAGGATCGTCGGGGACGAGGGACGAAGAAGGATAGAGCTTAAGACCGCGCTCCTCAAAGAAGTTGAGGAACTTAGAGCGAATCTCAGCCGTAGTCATTGACGGGTAGTCAGCACTCATAGAGGGAATCTCCTCGGTTTCACATCGAAACAGTTCAAACGTAACGATATTACCATCCCACCGCGCAAGTGCAAAAAAGAGGGTCGCCAAACAGCGACCCTCCAGCGAATTTGCACGTTATTGCCTATGAACTTGAACTTGAAATGACTTACTGCTCATCATCGTCCATGGAACCGTCGATGCCGGTATTGGTGTCGTCGTCCGAGTTGGAATCGTCGTCTTTGGCGAAGGGATTCTTGAAAAAGCCCGTAGCATCGGGCTGAAGGCCCGAGAGCTTGATCCAGGGGTTATCGAGCTCGGGCCTGGGCATGGCCTGGGCCTCGGGCGCAGTCTCGTTACCGATGAGCTCGGACTCATAGATGAACGTATCGTCTCCAAGCGCGTCATAGGCGGCGACCGGGTTACCCTCGGCATCGCGATAGGGCGTGCCCTTAAACACGGCGCCGTCGTATGCCACGAGCTGGCGGCCGGTCTCGTTCTCAAAGTAGTAGACGAAAATGCCCTTGAGGGCCGCGCACAGCGGAATGGCGATAACCATGCCGATGGCGCCCATAAGCGCCGAACCGATAACGAGGGCCGTCAGGCTCATGATGGGATGCACCTGCACCGAGCTCTGCATGACCTTAGGCGAAATGACGTTGTCGGTGACATTTTGTGCCACCATGGTCACGACCAAGGTCCACAAAGCCAGCATCGGGCTGAACATAAAGCCGAGCACCGTGGCGATCGCCGCGCTCACCCAGGGGCCAACAACCGGAACCAAGTGCATAATGCCCGTAAAGATGGCCATGAGCGCCGCGTAGGGATGGCCAATGAGCGTAAAGCCGATAAAGGCGAGGATGCCACCGCAGATGGACGTCACGACCATGCCACGCATATAACCGCCGACCGAGCGCGAAAGAATCGCGACCATAAAGCGGTACGAGGTCTCCTTTTCCTGACCAATGATGGTGCAGACCTCGTGGTGCATACGGGGATAGTCGCAGGCCAACCAATAGGCAAGCACCAGACCGAGGAAGATGACGAACAGCTGCGAGGCCGTATTGGTAATGAACGGGAATACACCGCGACCAAGCTCGGCGGCAATCTGAGATACATACTTGGACGCCACGGTAACCAGCGAAGAAAGATTATCGTCCAGATACTCTTTGAGCGGCGTGTTGTTGAGCGTCTTGGCATGCGAGACCATCTCGTTGAGATCACCGCCCGCAACACGAAGCTGCTCAGGCAGGCGGCTCAAGACTTCCATGATCTGGCCAAAGAGAATCGGCGACAAGATGCAAACGACACCGACGAGCACAGCAACGACCACGATCAGCGCGATAAGCGAACCAATGCCACGGTTGACGCCGTGATGCTCGAGCCAGTTAGTAATCGGCGACATCACAAAAGCGATGATGGAACCGACAGCTAGAAACTCGATAACCGGCGCCAAGATACCCATAAGGTTAAAGATGACGGCGGCGATGACAATGCAGCCGACGACGGCCCAAATGCGAAGCGTCAGTATACGGGTATCGCGCAGCGCGCGATCGGTTTGTTGGGGGTGTTCACTCATGAACGAACCATCACTCCGTCGGGGTCGATCTTGTCCTGAACCTTCTTAAGG
Organism: Collinsella sp. SGI.178; assembly: GCF_050313495.1. Taxonomy (NCBI): domain Bacteria; kingdom Bacillati; phylum Actinomycetota; class Coriobacteriia; order Coriobacteriales; family Coriobacteriaceae; genus Collinsella; species Collinsella sp. SGI.178. The sequence continues at coordinate 24,529 of NZ_JBNPLM010000005.1, forward strand.
GTACGGCGCAGCAGGCGCGAGACCTGCACCTGCGAGATGCCCAGCTTCTTGGCGATCTCGATCTGGGTCATGCCCTTTACGAAACGCAGCTCGATAACCTCGCGCTCGCGCGGCGAGAAATCGCGGATGGCCTCCTCAATCACCAGGCGGTCATCGGTGAAGTCGAGCTCGTTGTCGTCGTCGGCGTAGCGGTCGAGAATTGAAGGCGCGTCGTCAGAATCGGACGCACCGGGGGCCTCGATGGGCACCGAGGTATAGGCCGAGGACGATTCCATGGCCTCCAGCACCTCGTCAACGGTCACGTCTAGGTACTCAGCGATTTCCTCCACCTTAGGCGAGCGCTGCAGCTCGTTAGTGAGCTTGTCGGTGGCCTGGTTAACCTTGGCAGAGAGCTCCTGTAGGCGACGCGGAACGCGCACACTCCAACCCTTGTCGCGGAAGTGACGCTTGATCTCACCCAGGATGGTGGGCGTGGCAAACGTGGTGAACTCAAGTCCGCGCTCGGGGTCAAAGCGGTCGATAGCCTTGAGCAAACCCAGATAGCCGACCTGCATGAGGTCGTCGAGCGGCTCGCCGCGATTCTTAAATTTATTGGCAAGAAACCTTACCAGGTTCATATGGGACATGACGAGCTGCTCGCGGGCGTCCGGATCACCGGTCTCTTTGTAGCGACGAAACAGCTCGCGGGTTTTCTCCTTGTCCCAAGCGGTCTTACCGCTCCGGGAACGTTCGGTCATATTAGATATCCGCCTTGAGATCGAGGGAAAGCGTCAGGGGCGCCGCAGTCTTTTCGTAGGAATCGCACACGCTTGCCAGAATGAGCTCGGCATATACGGCGGCCTGGTCATCCTCATCGACAGTCGCCTGGTCGCCAAAGGTGAAGGTCATGCCCACGTGAGACTCGTCGACATCGAATTTGATCGAGATAACGTCAGAATCAACGGCCGTGCAGCCAAAGATGAAGGCCTCCTCGGCAGCCATACGAATGTCCTCGATGCGATCGACGGACATGGAACACAGCGCGCCGACATTAGCCGCCGTCATGCGTACCAGGCGTGCCAGACGCGGATCCCCGGCAACAGTCAGCGTGATAGAGCAAGTTGCTTCACTACTCATCGCAGGACTCCTCGGAGGTCTCGGCGGGCGTGTAGGTGTAATACCGGGCCGCTTTAGCAGCAGGCTTCTGTGCATCATCGTCACCAGCAGCGGCATCGTCCCCGGCTTCGCCAATCAGGACACGCTCGGTCGGCTGCTCGGCTTCGGCGGCAGCGGAAAGATTATGCTCGGCGCCGACCGCGGGAGCCTTCACCTTGTTAAAGAGTTTCTGAACGGCACCGGCCGCAGAGTCGGTCACACTCGACACGGCATTGCTGGCCTCGGCCATGCTGCCCGTAACCTCGGAAATGTCACGAACCACGGCTTCGACCTCTACGAGATTGGAGGTAAGGGCGTCGACGGCGGTCTTGCTCGACTTGAGGAGCGGCTCAACCTGCGCCAGCGCGGGGGTGAGCTCATCGACGGCGCCATCGAGCTTTGCTACCACGGGCTGAGCCTCGGCGATGGTGTTGTTAAGGTCGCTCACCGTCTTGTCGAGCGAATCAACGACAGTGCGGGTCTTTCGCAGCGTGAGCGCGAGCTCGATGACAGCCCACACGCCGGCAACGGCGAGCAGCAGCAGGGCGATTTGGATGGGACTCATACAAGCCTCCCGAAGGAATCGAAATACAGACGCTGTTCATGGTACCCCAAAGGGGACCGAACATGCCAAGAGCAGCAACGTGAGACAAAATTACCAGCAGCTACTTCGGTGCATTCCCGCTACGGTCGCGCTCGCTTTGCTCTACACGCCACTCTTCCCAGCCGCGGCCGGCAGGCTGCCAAAACGCACCGCGCTCCAGCCCCTCGGGCAAATAGCGTTGATCGACCCAGCCTTCGGGATAATCATGCGGATACTTATACACACCGTATTCGTCACTGCCCGGGCGATGACGATCGCGTAGATAGCTCGGCACCTCGCGCAGCCCACTTGAATGAATATCGGCCAACGCCGCATCAATCGAGGCCTCACACGCGTTGGATTTTGGCGCCAAGCACACATAGAGTGCAGCCTGAGCCAGATTAATGCGGCACTCGGGATAACCGATGACCTCGGCAGACTTAAACGCGGCATGCGCCACCAATAGCGCCTGCGGGTCGGCGTTGCCAACATCCTCGGAAGCCTGAATCATAATACGGCGAGCGATAAACTTAGGATCCTCCCCCGCATCGATCATGCGCGCGAGCCAATAGATTGTGGCATCGGGGTCGCTGCCGCGCATAGACTTAATAAACGCGCTGATGATGTCGTAGTGCATGTCGCCGTTTTTGTCATACGAAAAACCACGGCGCGGATTGGCAATCTTTACGTCATCCACGGTAATGGGATAACGCTCCCCCGCCGCCGGCGCTGGCGTCCCTTCCGTATCGGGACGCGTGACGGCAATCTCGCTCGCAAGCTCGAGCGTCGTGAGTGCCGAGCGGGCGTCACCCGCAGCCAGCGTGCAGATGGTCTTAACCGTATCCTCATCGGCCGAGAACTCGCCGTTCAAACCCTGCGGCGCCTCGAGCGCACGCTCGATAAGCGTGGCGATATCCTCGTCCTTTAAATGTTCAAGTTCCACCACGCGACCGCGCGAGAGCAACGCCGAGTTGACCTCGAAGTACGGATTCTCCGTCGTGGCGCCAATCATAATGACGGTACGGTTCTCAACCGCATGCAGCAGGGCATCCTGCTGCGACTTGGAGAAGCGGTGAATCTCGTCGATGAAAAGAATGGTGCGACGGTCGTACGTATTCAGGCGCGTCTTGGCCTCGTCAATCACGCGGCGCAGGTCCTTCACAGTGCCCGTCACGGCGCTGACCTCGACAAACTCGCTCTTGGTATGGTTGGCGATAATGTGGGCCAGCGTCGTCTTGCCCGTACCGGCCGGCCCATACAGAATCACACTCGACAGCACGTCATGCTCAATCGCGGCACGCAACCACGAGCCCTTACCGACGGCCTTTTGCTGGCCCACGTACTCGTCGAGCGAATTGGGCCGCATGCGCACCGCAAGCGGCGCATTCTGAAAGGAACGCTCACGCGTCGAAGCAGAAAAAAGGTCGTCCATAGCCATCCCGTGCATCAATCAAAAACGTTTTCCATGAACAGTATACCGAATATATACGAACTACCGTTCGTTAATATAGGTACGGTGCGGAAACATCAATCCCGGGAACAGCTTGCTCGTGAGCTCGCAGAAATAACCGTCCGTCATGCTCGCAATGTAATCCACGACCGTCTGGTCCTTATCGTCCTGCCATGCATAGGTGCGATCGTAGTAGGAAAGCTGCTGCTCAATGCGAGAAATGTGGTGCTTAAAGATATACGAGGACTCGTCGCCTTCGTTTATATCCCGCAGGCAACGGTCATAGAGCTTTTCGAAGGCCTCGCGCAGCTCCGCTTCGGAGTCGCCTTCTATGCCGCCCTTGCTATAGATCTTCTCGTAGTTCTCGCGCTTGGCCCGGCGGATCTCCTCAAACAGGTCCTCGCTCATCTCGATGCGCGGCTTGCCATAGCTGTGCTCGACGATATCGATAGAGGCATGCGTAAGGATCCAGCTGTTGTATGCACCGCCCAGGTCATCATCAAAGGCGTCGGGTGACAGCAGGCCCGCCGCAATGGCGTCTTGGCGATCGCGCCCAACGTAGGCAAGGATATCCGAGATGCGAACCACGCAGCCCTCGAGCGTCATGGGGCGCAGGTGCTCAATTGCGCTATAACCCGTGGCAATGCATTCCTCGACGGTTCGGTCGAACTGGTCAAAGGAACCCATGTCCGAAAGCTCAAAAACACGCTGTTCGTACTCGCCGTTGTGGCACAGTACGCCATCGAGCGTCTGGAGCGACACGTTGCGGCCGTACAGCGCGTCGAGCACGCGGACCGACTGCACATTATGGAAAAAATAACGCCCCGTGCGCTCATGATAGATGTCGTTGAGGAAACGCTCGCCGGCATGGCCAAAGGGCGTGTGGCCCAAGTCGTGGCCTAAGCCAATCGCCTCGATCAGATCGCAGTTGAGGCCCAGAGCACGCCCGATATCGCGAGCGATGCGCGAGACAAGCTGCACGTGCAGGCCGCGGCGCGACAGATCGTCGTTGCTGCGAAAACTGAAGACCTGCGTTTTGCCTGCATAACGTGTGTATGCTGGCAGATGCAGAATCTTTTCGATATCGCGCATAAAGGCCGGACGCATAAGCGTGCCCTCGTCTGCGGCCCGATCGACACGGCGGATGGCCTGGTCGTCACCGCATCGATAGGGATTAACGACACCCGAGGCGCGGTCGGCGGCAATGCGCTCGACCAGCTCGGGCGACAACGCCGCGGGAATGCGATCCAGGCGCGCCTTGATGGCGGCTGTCTGTTGATTGATTGCCATGGCATGCTCCTTAAAAAGGGCGCGCAAACGGTTACAGCGTACTACCCACGAACTCGATTATGGCAAATATTGGCACCAAAAACGGCAGCAAAGGCAGCGAGCGCGATTTTACGATGAGACAGGCGGCGGCAAGGGTCAGGAGCGCAACCGCAAACGCGACGACGCCGCCCAGGGGATCGAAGGTGCAAAGGGCAAAGAGCGCCTTGGCATCCCCCATGCCAACGCCAGGGGCATGGCGAAGGCGACGCCAGAGTGACTCAGTAAGCACAAGGGCAAGGTAGACGATGACCGCAAGACCGGCGTGGTCAAGCGCCATGTTAACGCCCTTGTCGAGCCAGACGCCTGCAAACGCCGCCACCGCACACGCGCCGGCAAGCTCATTGGGAAACCGCCGCTCGCGGACATCAATCGCCGCGCCGGCAAAGATGCAAATCCAAAACGGGATATAGAACATCGAAACCCCTCAACTGAGCGCTCAAACGTAAAAACCACCGCAAAGGTTCTATCCCCTTTGTGGCGGTTTTGATGGTGGTTATTTGGCGCCCTGCATGACCTCGTCGAGGGTAACGCTTACGGCGTGCTGCGTCGGCACCCAGTCGACCTTCAAGAACAGCGCTGCCACCGTAATGGGGATATAGCTGAACATAAAGATCGGGAAGGTAAACAGGTTGGTTACCAGACGCCACTTTTGCGCGCAGTGAATATGCTTGTATTCAAAGATAGTCGTGAGCAGCGCCAGGATAAAGAAAGTCTGATACATCATAGCGAAGGTCATAATGAGCGAAGCGGCACACGCCTGCATCTCGACTTCGGTAGCCAAGAAACCGTGCGAAAGGCCGCCCACGATGAGGAACGTCGCATTAGCGAGCATCGAGATCAGAGAGAGCAGCATGCCCGGTGCGATCGTCATAAACATGTCGTAGGCGGCAAAGCGATGATAGCGGAAGGTCGATTTGACCAGGTGCTTACCGTACGTAAAGAACACCTGGTAGAACCCCTTGGTCCAACGCATACGCTGTTTCCAGGATGCCTTAAACGTCACGGGCTGTTCGTCAAAGAACTCCGCCGGCGCATAGCCAATGCGAATGCCGTGAATGGCACAGAACGTGGTGAACTGAATATCCTCGGTCAGCGTGTGGAACTGCCAGCCGTGCATACCCTCGATAACGCTGGCGGAGATGAGGTAGCCCGAACCCGAAACGGCGCAAGACGTCTTACAGATGTTGCGCGCATTGTTGAGAAAGCGCGCCTCGCGCAGGTACCACGTGGCATTAGCTGCCGAGATCCACGAGCTGCCAAAGTTCTTGGAATTGCGATAGCTCGTAACAACATGGAAGCCCTGGTCAAAAGCATCGTTCATCTTGGTCACGTAATCGCGGGCGATAACGTTATCGGCATCGAAGATAAAGTAGCCTTCAAACGTATCGGGATACTCGTTAAGGATGCGGTCGAAGCCATAGTCCATGACCCAGCTCTTGCCTTTACGGGCCAAGTCATTGCGCTCATAGACGACGGCGCCCGCCTCGCGCGCGAGCTGCGCCGTGTTGTCGGTGCAGGCATCGGCGACCACGAAGACCTCGATAAGCTCGGACGGATAATCTTGGTCCTTAATGGAGCGCACGAGGTTGGCGATCACGGCCTCCTCGTTATGCGCCGCGATAAAGAAGGCATAACGATGGAGCTTCTTGGCCTTGGGAGGCGCGACCTCACCACGAAGAGCACCGATGACAAAGAAGACCACCTGGTACAGAAAGCAGACCGTAAGCAGCGTGACGACAATCTGGTTGAAGATCACGATGGGTGTGTTGGTTTGTAAAAAGGCGAGCATGCAGGCTCCCAGGAACGCGTGACGTAAACAACCGTATATCTTACCGCAGGCTTACGGAGTTCAAGAAACCACCTAATACTGGCTAGGCCTCGAGCAGACCGAGCTGAGGGACGATTTCGTTGCCAGCGGCAGTGCGACCAAGCGAACGCGGGGCCAGATCATCCAGAACCGCCGCAAGATCCCATGGCAGCTCGTCACGGCACTCGATGTGCTCCCCCGTCACGGGATGACCGAACGCCACACGCCAGGAATGCAGGAACTGCCTGGTCAAACCCTGATCGGCACGAGCATCGCACTTGCCATAGAGTGGATCGCCCACGCAGGCGTGGTTGATATGGCGCATGTGAACGCGAATCTGATGCGTGCGGCCGGTAAACAGGTGACACTCGACAAGCGTGTAGCCGTCGTCGAAACGCGTGGAATCAAAGCGCTCAAGGACCTTAAAGGTCGTGATGGCCTGGCGCGCAAAGGGGTCATCGGAAACCGCCATCTTCACGCGGTCGCGCGTCGAGCGGGCAATACCGGTGTTGATAGTGCCCTCGTCCATGGCGATGTGCCCATGAACGAGCGTAATGTAGCGACGGTCGAGCGTGCGCGTACGAATGAGATTTTGGAGCGCGCGCTGGGTGTCGTCGTCTTTAGCCGCGAGCATAAGACCCGAGGTATCGCGATCCAGACGATGCACGATGCCGGGGCGGTCCTCGCCCTGCACGGTACCCAGATGGTCGATGCCGCAGTGATAGACCAAGGCATTCGCAAGGGTGCCGCTCTCATGACCATGCGCAGGATGGCACACCAGGCCGCGCTGCTTGGAGAGCACCATGAGATAGTCGTCCTCATAGCGAATGTCGAGCGGGATGGCCTCGGGGATCACGTCGGTCGGGTCATGCGGCTCGGGCAGGTCGACCGAGATGCGGTCACCGGAGCGTACGGCATACTTTTTAGATAGGCAGGTCTCGCCGTTGACGGCAACGGCGCCTCCCTCGATCAGATGCGCGCAGGCAGAGCGCGTGGGACAGCCATCGTTGGCGCCCAGATAGGCGTCGAGACGTTGACCGGCGCAATCGTCGGCAACGAGAATATGGATGTCGGCCATTAGCGCTCATTCCTTTCGCGAATCTTGCGGGCACGCTCCCCACGCTGCTTAGCTTTACGTTTGGCGCGGGCCTCGTCACGGGCGTTGAGCTCGGCGGTCGCATCGACCTCGCGAGCGGCGGGACTCAAGAACATGTATCCGATGAGCGCCAGCACGACACCGGCGGTAATGCCGATATCGGCCACGTTAAAGACGGGGAAATCAATGAAGGTAGTGGCAATAAAATCAGTCACAAAGCCCATGGCCAGGCGATCGATCGCGTTGCCGATGGCGCCGCCCGCAACCATGGCCATACCCACGACCTCTAGTCGAGCGAGCTGAGGAGCACGGAGCAAGTACACGGCAATGGCGGCAATGGCCGCAAGCGCCAGCACGGCAAACGCTATGCCATGGCCCTCGCCCATGCTAAAGGCAGCTCCGATATTGCGGACAAACACAAAATCGATCACGCCGGGGATAACAGTCATATGCAGGGTATCGCCCACGGCACGAACCGCAAGCTTGGTCAGCTGGTCAACAAGCAACACAAAGAGGGCCACCCCACCAGCAACACCTAACCGCCAACGCAAAGGCGGCGTCATATCCGCACCACGACCCAAAGAAATCCCCTACCCTCAAAACAATCGAATTCCATTTAACGCGAATAACCATCTTATATTGCCATACGCAGAACGCACGACATATCCACCAATGCGACAAAGGGGCTGTCCCCTTGTCCCTTCACCGGGTAGTCTTTTTGGGACGGGGCTTTTTTAGCTACCCAGTCCAGCGCTTTCGAAGATTAAGTCCTTATTTGAGGTAGGGCAGTTAAAAAAGCCCCGTCCCAAAAAGACTACCGATAGCGAAAACCCGCCAGAGCGAGCAAGGTGCCTAGAAGCAAGGCGGCATAGACCTTCTGGTCATGCCGCCGAAGCTGAAAGGCAGATTGCCGCTCTGGCGGGTTTGCAGCGTCAACCTGTTACGCGGTTTGGTAAAACCGCGTAACTACAAGGCATTCGCGCAGCGCTTGCAGATATGCGCGTGACCGTTGTACTCGCCGACGGTGGTGCGATAGTTCCAGCAACGGTCGCAGCACTCGCCCTCGGCGGCCTCAATAGCAACGGAAAGCTCCTCGCCCTGGGTTAGCTCAACATCGGAGACGATGTAGAACTCGGCCAGATCGACGGCCTTGTCGCCGGTCAGCAGCGCATACATCTCGGCGGGAACGACCGCCTTGACGCGGACCTGCTGGCTCTTGGTGAAGGTGCCGGCGGAGCGGGCATCCTCAAGGGCCTTGGTCACAGCGCTACGGAGCTCGAGCGAGGCCTCGAGCACGCCCTCGAACTCATTGGCCTCGTCGACCGTGATGGGCGACTTGTACCAATCGAGCAGCGCGGCGTACTTCTGGTGATCGACGCAGCCGGCGGGCGCATAGGCCATGGCCTCGTCGACCGTGTAGGACAGGATCGGCTGCAGGTCGCGCATGAGCATCGAGAAGAGCTCGGCCAGCACGGTTTGGGCGCTGCGGCGCTCGAGCGAGCCGGGCTTGTCGCAGTACAGACGGTCCTTCAGGGCGTCGAGGTACACGTTGGAAAGCTCGGTAACCACAAAGTCGTAGAGCGCACGGTAGGCGCGCGGGAACTCGTAGCTGGCGTAGGCGTCGTCGACCTCGGCCTGGACCTGGGTCAGACGGGCAACCATGAGCTTGTCGAGCGGCAGCAGGTCGGCAAAGGCGACGCCGTCGGTCTCGGGCTCAAACTGACCCTCGAGCTCGGAGAGCAGGAAGCGCAGCGTGTTGCGGAAACGACGGTAGGCATCGGACGTACGAGCAAGGATCTCGTGGTCGATGGAGACGTCGGAGCTGGTATCGACCGAGGCGACCCACAGGCGGATGATATCGGCGCCCATCTCGTCGCAGACCTTGTTGGGGTCGATGACGTTGCCGAGCGACTTGGACATCTTGCGGCCCTGGCCATCGAGCGTGAAGCCCTGCGAGACGACCGCCTTGTACGGGGCGTGGCCGTTGGCACCCACCGAGGTGAGCAACGAGCTCTGGAACCAGCCGCGGTGCTGGTCGGAGCCCTCGAGGTACACATCCGCCGGGTACTCAAGCTCGGGGCGATACTCGCAGACGGCCTTCCAGGACACGCCGGAGTCCCACCACACGTCGAGGATGTCCTTATCGGCCTTGAGGTGATGGCCGCCGCACTTGGGGCAGACGCAGGCCTCGCCCAGGTAGCTCTCGGGAGCGTCGGTGAACCAGGCGTCGGAGCCCTTCTCGTGGAAGAGCTTGATGACGGCGTCGAGCGTGGCGTCGTTCATGACCTTCTCGCCGCAGTCGGCGCAGGTGTAGCTGGGGATAGGCACGCCCCAGTTGCGCTGACGGCTGATGCACCAGTCGGGACGCTGCTCGACCATGGCACCGATGCGGTTGGCCGCGTGGGCCGGATACCACTTGACGTTCTCGCGGATCTCTTTGCCAGCCTGCTCGCGCAAACCGGTCTTGTCCATCGAGACAAACCACTGGTCGGTAGCACGGAAGAGCACCGGGTGCTTGCAGCGCCAGCAGTGCGGATAGCTGTGCGTGATCTTCTTCTCGAGGACCAGGGTGCCGCGCTCGCGCAGGAACTCGATGATGTGCGGATTGGCCTCGTCGGTATCCATACCGCTGAAGGGGCCACCGGTACCAAACTCCTCGCCGGTGTAGAACTTACCGTCGTCATCAACCGGCATGCAGATATCGGTGATGCCCTCCTTGAGACAGGCGAAGTAGTCGTCGACGCCATGGCCGGGCGAGTTGTGGACGATACCGGTACCGTCATCGACACCGACGTAATCGGCCAGCAGTGCCACGCCCTCGACACCGTCAAAGATCGGCTGCTTGTAGTGGATGTGGTGGAAGGTCTCAGCGGGAACCACATAGGGCTTACCGTCGACTATGACCGGGGTGTACTCCCAGCCAAACTCCTCACAGCACTTGGGAGCCAGGTCCTCGAGCATGACCTCGGCACGGCCATCGTGCTCAACGGCAACATAGGCGGCGCCGGGCTTAAGGGAAACGGCCTGGTCGGAGGGGATGGTCCACGGCGTGGTCGTCCAGATGATGAAGTCAACCGGGCCGTCGAAGCTCTCGAGACCGGCAGGCTTAGTGGTCATCTCAAAGCGCACGAAGATGGACGGGCTCGTCTCGTCGGAGTACTCGATCTCGGCCTCGGCCAGCGCGGTGTGGCAGTGCTTGCACCAGTGGACGGGCTTATGACCGCGATAGATCATGCCCTTGTCGAACATGGCCTTGAAGACCTCGATGTCGGCGGCGTCATGCTGGTGATAGAGCGTCAGATACGGGTTGTCCCAGTCGCCAAGCACGCCCAGGCGACGGAAGCCGGCCTTCTGCAGCTCGATGTTCTCGACAGCGAACTTATTGCAAAGCTCGCGGATCTTAGCCGTGGAGGTCTGGTTGAACTTCTCGGTGCCGAGCTTCTCCTCGACCTTGTGCTCAATCGGCTGACCGTGGCAGTCCCAACCGGGGACATAGGGAACCTCATAGCCCTGCATCATCCAGTAACGGTTGATCATGTCCTTAGAGATCTTGTTCATGGCGTGGCCGATGTGGATCGGGCCGTTGGCATACGGAGGGCCGTCGTGCAGCACGAACTTCTTGTGACCCTTGTTCTTCTTTAGAACTTGCTCGTAGACCTTGTTGTCCTGCCAGTCCTTGAGTCGCTTGGGCTCGGACTTGGAAAGACCGGCACGCATGGGAAAACCGGTCTTGGGCAGATTCATCGTCTGCTTGTACTCGTTTGCCACGGTACCCCTTTCTTGTCATGGGCGCGCACGCCCTCTGGGCACCAAAAAAGCGCCCGTCCCTGCAAGCTGGGACGAAGCGCCACAAGACAGGCAGTCTGCCCGTAAAAGCTCTTCGCTTAACCACCCAGCTTAGATGCCCTCGCCCGCGTCGCCGCGCGCTCGCATCCGTTACTCGGCTGGCCTGTATCGACGACCATCTCGGCGATATCTACTAAGACGTGCCTGCGCGGCACGTCCGTTGGGACCGCAGCTCCGGGGTGATTTTCATCGGTCGCATGCACGGGTTCTCAGCGCCCCCCGCTCTCTGTAGCATGCGAACGGCCGACTACTCGTCCCCATCAACGCTTATGCGGAGTATGCTAGCACGTTCCGCGCCGGTGAAAAACCCTCAACACTGGTTTTATACGTTCGAAATTTCTCGCGGCTGTGGACCTTCTCTAGGAGCAAAATACCTGAAAGCACTTTATCGAACGAAAGAAGGTTGCTATGCGCACGATCGGAATGAGTGACTATACCGTCGGCGAGGACTGCTTCGACGAGCTGCCCGGCGCGCTGGCCGAATACGGAGCGACCAAGGTCGCAATCATCGGTGGCAAGCGAGCACTGGCTGCAGCACTTCCCGGCATCGAAGCCGCGCTGGCAGGAACCGGCGTCGAGGTTCTGGAGACGCGCGTCTACGGCACCAACAGCACACGCGCCAATATCGCCAAGGTCGTAAACTCCCCCGCCTGCCAGCAGGCAGACGTGCTCATAGCCTGTGGTGGCGGCAAGGCGCTCGACACCGTGAAGACCGCAGCTATCGAGCTCAAGAAGATCGTCTTTACGGTGCCGACGATCTGCTCCAACTGCTCCGCCGCTACCGCCATTGCCGTTGTCTACAACGACGACGGCTCGCTCGAGGGCTATTCGTACCCCAACCGACCGGCGCACATCTTCATCAACCCCAAGATCATCGCCGAGGCACCGGCAGAGTACTTCTGGGCCGGCGTAGGCGATGCCCTGTCCAAGCAGCCCGAGGTCGAGTACGCCACGAGCGCCGGCAATTTGGAGCACACCGCCGGTCTTGGCCTGGCACTCGCCCACACCTGCTCCGAGCCGCTGTTTACCTATGGCGTCCAGGGTCTTGAGGACGTGCGCCAGGACCTGTCGAGCGAGGCCGTCAAGCAGATCGCGCTCGACATCGTGGTCAACACGGGATATGTCTCGAACCTGACCAACCAGAACGATTACTACTACAACTCGAGCGTGGCGCACGCGTTCTACAACGCCACTTGCAGCATTCCACGTGAGGGCACCTACCTGCACGGCGAGGTCGTAAGCCTGGGCGTGCTGGTGCTGTTCGCCTACACGGGCGACACCGAGAACCTTGAGCGCTATGCCGCCTTTAACAAGCAGATGGGCCTGCCCGTGACGCTTGAGCAGGTCGGGCTTTCCGAGGCCGATATCCCTGCCCTGTGCGAGTACGCGCACGCCACCAACGAGTGGAAGCAGGGTAACCCCGAGCCCTTCACCGACGAGAAGTTCGCCGCCGCCATCAAGGCAGCCAACGCCTACGGCCACACGCTCCTCGCCTAACCTACCAAAAAGGGACAGGTTTATTTTGGCAGGTTTTATCTGGGCAAACGCCATTGAACATCTGTTGAAATTGTTTAGCTTGCCAGTAAAGGGGGCGACCATATACTCGATGGCCGCCCCCTTTCATTTGCTATTCCAACATGCTCGGGTCAAATTCACTTGCGGGAATCACACGGTACCCGTGGCGCAGGAGCAGGTCGACGAAGACACCGTTGCCCGCGGTGAGCGTGCCGCTAAAGGTGCCATCGTAGACGTGACCTGCACCGCACGAGGGGCTACGGTCCTGTAAGATGCACGCGGCGATCTCTTCCGGCCCGCCCGCCTGCTCGCACATGTCGAGTGCACGCTCAGCACCCAGGCGAAACTCACGATCGACCGAGGCGCCCTCGCAGGTACGGACTTCGCCGTTCACAATTTCGGACGGCTTGCGCGGTGTGGGCAGACCGCCAAAAACCTCTGGGCACACGAGGAGCACCTCGGTTCCCGTGCGCTCGCAAGCCTCGACCAGCTCGCGATGGTAATTATCGAGCCCGTTATACTTGCAGCTCTCGCCCATCAAGCAGGCACTTACCACAATCTTCATATACAACTCTTCCCAAGCAAAACGCCCCATTTGAGATGGACACTCAAATGGGGCGAAAGCACTGCGCAACTAGTATTACTGCTGCTTTGGCATCAGCGGATTCTCACGCGTGAGGAGATTCATAAACTCCTCGCCCGTGATCGTCTCCTTCTTGTACAGATAACGAGCCAGCTCGTGGAGCTTAAACTTGTTCTCCTTCAAGATCTGCAGGGCGCGGTCGTGCGCATCCTCGATCAGCTTGGCGACAATCGCGTCCACGCGCTCGGCCGTACCGGGGGCGCAGGTGAGCGACGTATCCTGGTTAAGGTACGCGTTCTGCACGGTACCGAGCGCCATCATGCCAAACTCATCGGACATACCAAAGCGCGTCACCATGTTACGGGCGAGCTTGGTGGCCTGCTCGATATCGTTGGCGGCGCCGGTCGTCATCTCGCCAAAGATGAGCTCCTCGGCTGCACGGCCACCGCAATAGACGGCGAGCTTATCCAGGATCTCCTGGCGCGTGGTCAGGAAGCGCTCGTCCTCCTCGACCTGCATGGTGTAGCCCAGAGCACCGCTCGTGCGCGGCACGATGGTGATCTTCGTGACCGGCGCAGAGCCCTTCTGGCGAGCGGCAACGATGGCATGACCGATCTCGTGGTAAGAAACGACCTGCTTCTCGTGGTCGGACAGCACCGTGGACTTGCGCTGCTGACCGGCGATGACGACCTCCACCGACTCCTCAAAATCGTCCTGCGTGGCGCGCTTGCGACCCTCGCGGACGGCTCGCAGGGCGCCCTCGTTGATAATGTTGGCCAGGTCGGCGCCCGAGGCACCGGGCGTGGCGCGGGCAATCGCGGTTAGGTCGATCGGCGGCTGCGTCTTCACGCTCTTGGCGTGCAGCTCAAGAATGTTCTTACGGCCGGTCAGGTCGGGCAGCTCAACGGGGATGCGGCGATCAAAACGACCGGGGCGCAACAGGGCCGGGTCAAGGCTGTCGGGACGGTTGGTTGCAGCGAGGACGACGATACCCTTGTGGTTATCGAAGCCGTCCATCTCGGTCAGCAGCTGGTTGAGCGTCTGCTCGCGCTCGTCGTTGCCACTAAAGCCGCCGCCGTCGCGCTTCTTGCCAATGGTATCGATCTCATCGATAAAGACGATGCACGGGGCCTTTTCCTTGGCCTGCTTAAACAGATCGCGAACCTTGGCGGCGCCGCGGCCGACGAACATCTCAACAAACTCAGAGCCCGAAATACTAAAGAACGGCACACCTGCCTCGCCGGCCACAGCCTTGGCAAGCAGGGTTTTACCGGTACCCGGAGGGCCGACAAGGAGGGCACCGCGCGGCAGCTTGGCGCCAATCTCCTCGTAGCGCTGCGGCTTCTCCAGAAAGTCGACGACCTCCTTGAGGGACTCCTTGGCCTCTTCCTGGCCAGCAACATCCTTAAAGGTCACGCCCACGTCCTTGGAGGCAATCACGCGCGCGCCGGACTTTCCCAGTCCACCGCCGCCAAAACCGCCGCCGCCAAAGTTCATCGACGGACCGTCATCACCCATGGCCTTCTTCATGCGGCGGTTGAGCCACCAGCCGATCAGGAAGAAAATCGCCATGGGAAGAATGAGGGTGAGCAGGTAGTAAGTCATCAGACCCGAGTTCTTATCGGGAACGACCGACTCAAGCGAGGCGCCAGATTCAAGCACGCGATCGGTAAAGCCCGCATCATTCGGCACACCGGTCGTCTTGTAGGCGATGTTCTCGTCCTCGCCCTTCTTGGTGTAATAAATCGAGTAATCGTCCGTGTTGTACTCGACCTTATCGACGCTCTTCTTGTCGAGCGCTTTGACAAACGTCGAGTAATCGGTCTTCGTAATCTGCTGCGTGTGACCGATGTTGGGGAACAGAACGGTCGAGAGCACGAGGTAGACGACGAAGGCGATGAGCACGTAGAGGATCATATTCCGTCTACGTTTGTTGTCATCCATCTCCATCTGCTTGAACTCCATCTACTGGGGTTGATAATGCTAACTAGAATACCCCACCCGGCCGGCGATAAACCGACACCGGGCACGAAAGGACAGAGATGGCATCACTGGAAGTCGGCAAGGTTCAAATCTATACGGGCGACGGCAAGGGCAAGACGACGGCTGCGCTGGGGCTCGCGCTGCGCGCCACGGGCTATGGACTTAACGTGCTCATGCTTCAGTTTGCCAAGAAGCTTCACTGCGCCGAACATGACGCAGCTCCTCGATTGGGGCTTTGCATCGTACAAGCCGACCGCGACACGCCCGAAGCCTGTGCCGCACAGATCATGGAGCTGGCGCGCGAGCAGATTAGCCAAGTTGACGTGCTGATCTTGGATGAGCTGGGAGAAGCCATGCGACGGGGCTTTGTGACGCGCGAAGATGTCGAAGCGTTGATCGCTATGAAACCAACCACCACGGAGCTCGTGCTCACTGGCCGCGGCTTGCTGCCCCTCGCCGACCTTGCCGACCTCGTAACCGAAATGCGCCCCGTCAAACACTACTTCGACGAAGGCCTCCTAGCCCGCCAAGGCATCGAATACTAATTGATCCAAAGGGGACGGAGGAAAACGAATCATCGACATCACCACGGAGAGCAATGATCCGTTTTCCTCCGTCTCATACGGATCATTAGGCAGTGGCGCGGCCTAGCCAGTTGCCGCTGTGGTGGTAGATGGTGAACATCGTGGCCGTGATGAGCCAGGTTACGGGGTAAACCAGCAGCAGGAGCTCAAGCGACGGATCGAAAGGCATGATCGCAAACACCCAGATCACCCTGAGCACGACGGTGCCGAAAATCGTGAGAATCATGGGCTGCAAGCTCACGCCGGCACCGCGAATGGAGCCCGACGCGTTTTCGATAATCGAGAAAATCGCATAGAACGGCGCAATAAAATGGATGATGGTCGTGGTGTACGCCGAGATCGAAGCATCGTCGACAAACAGACGCGACAGAGGACCCGAGAACACCAGCAGCACGGCAGACAGGCCACCAATGAGCATAAACGACAGCACGAGCGACGTATGGTAGCCCTTGCGCATGCGCTCGTAGTTGCGCGCGCCAAAGTTCTGTGCCGAGAACGTGGTGATCGACACGCCAAGCGCCTCGGTAACCATCCAGACAATGCCATCTAAGCGGCCCGAAAGACCCCAGGCCGTGGTGACATCGGCACCAAACGAGTTGACCGACACCTGAATCAAGACGTTGGAAATCGAATACGCAGCAGACTGAAAGCCAAGCGGCAGACCACACGAGATCATGCTCTTGCAAATACCTGGATCAATGCCGAGTTTGGACAGTGAAAGCCGCCACGCACCCGGTGCGTGCATCATGCGAATCACGATCATCGTGGCGTTGGAGCAAATGGTCAGCGCCACCGCGATGCCGCAGCCCAGAGCCTCCATATGCAGCACGGCAACGAAGATGACATCCAGCACCACATTAACGAGGCAGCCGGAAGCGATGATCACGGCAGGGCCACGCGTGTCGCCCACGGCGCGCAGCAGTGCCGTTCCCATATTGAGCAACAGCGCCGCAACCATGGCGGCAAAATAGCAACGAGCATAGGCCACACCCTCGGCTAATAGTTCATGCGGCGTATTCATAAGAACCAGCATGGGCTCAACGAACACTATGCCCAGAATCGAGACGACGATACCGCCCACCAGAGCGAGCGTCATGGCCGTATGGACCGAACGACTCAGTCGCTCATCATCGTGCTGGCCAAAATACTGACCCGTAATAACAGCACAGCCGGCGCCAACACCGACGCAAAAACCGATGCAGAGCTCCGTGAGCACCATCGTGGCCTGGATGCCGCCCAACGCGAGCTTTCCGCCAAACTGACCGACGATATAGGTACCGATAAGTGTGTAGGCCTGTTGAAAGAACGAACTAAAAAAGATGGGAACGCACAGCGAAAGCAACTGCTGCCAAATAACACCCTGTGTTACATCGATAGCCGTAGATTTCTTAGCCACACGCCCTCCCCACCAGCGCACGTCAAACAACAATACGTCAATTTTATGACCAAAGCCGACACCAGCTTAGCACCGACCGGCGTCAACCGAAACACACGGAATCAGAGCCCGGTGCAAAATATCTGTCTAGTGATACAGTCCCGGCTGGTAGTGATACTCGTTGCTCACGTGCGGACACAATTGCCAAAAAGCGACAGCGCTCGCCGCGGCCACGTTGAGCGAATCGACCCCGTGCGCCATCGGAATACGCACAGACCGGTCACAGCCCGCGATGGTCTTGGCGCCCAGGCCGGCGCCCTCGGTGCCCATAAAGATCGCCAACCGGTCAATCTCCCGCAACGCGGGATCGTCCAACGACACCGAATCATCCGTCAATGCCATGGCGGCACACGAAAAGCCGGCATCGTGCAGCGCCGCCAGCCCATCATGCGGCCATACGCGCGCCTCGCTGCCAATGCGCGTCCAGGGCACCTGAAACACCGTGCCCATGCTCACGCGGGCTGAGCGGCGATACAGCGGGTCACAGCAAGTGGGGCTCACCAAAATGCCATCGACATTCAACGCTGCCGCCGAGCGGAAAATCGCACCCACATTAGTATGGTCGACAATACCCTCGAGCACGCACACGCGCACCGGGCGCTCAACCGCCACCTCGACGACGCCGTCCAAGAACTCATCAACCGGAATCTGACGCGGGCGACGGAACGCCGCGAGCGCACCGCGCGTCACGTTAAAGCCCGTCAACTGCTCCATAAGCTCCATGGAGGCCACGAACACAGGAACCGGACCTGCGCCCTCGCGTACAACCAGACGCTCGAACAGCGGCATCATCTGATCGAGCCAGCGCTCACCCAAAAGAAAGCTCACCGGCTCGTATCCGGCACGCACCGCGCGCTCGATGACCTTGGCGCTCTCGGCGATAAAGATGCCCTTTTGCGGCTCCAGCACGCAGCGCAGCTCGCGCTCGGTCAGTCGCACGTAGGCGTCGAGCCGCTCATCATTAAGGGAATCGATTCGCAGCACCTCAACGGCATCAGTCATAGCAGCCAGCCCGTACCCTTCTTTACAGCACATCTATACCAAACGAGGCGACGCTAAGCGCCGCCCCATGCATTCAATCAACCCGGTGATACCGTTCACGCCAGACGATTTAAGCATCAACACGACGATACGTCACGAACTCATAATCGAGGCCTTCGTCACCCTCGCCCGCGGCAATCGTGGCAACCCCGTCGCGCCGCGCAACTTCCCACGCAGGATCGACATCCAAATTGGGAAAGTACGTGTCCACGGCATGGGTGCAATGGTTGTGCGTGACCTCGGCCTCCACGCAGTACGGCAGAAACTGCCGATAGACATCGCCGCCACCGATCACCCAGGCAACGGGCTCATCGGCAACCGCGGCGAGCGCCTCGTCGATACTATGCACCACGTCGACGCCCTCGGGGGCAAAGCCCTCGTCGCGCGTGAGCACAATGTTGCGACGGTTCTTGAGCGGACGCCCGCCGGGAAAACTCAGCAGGGTCTTTCGTCCCATAATGACCGGACAACCCTTGGTGCACGCCACAAAATGGCGCATGTCGGCACGGTTGGACACGACCATGTCACCCTCGCACCCAATGCCCCAGTCATCGCACACGGCGACAATGGCAGAAAGCTTACACGTCATGCGCGTCACCTACACCGCAATGGGGATGTTCTTGACCTGCGGGCCGTGCTCATAGCCCTCAACGATCAGATCATCAGTCGTAAACGCGTAGAAATCATGCACATCGGGGTTGAGCGTTACCTTAGGAGCCGCAAACTGCGGACGCTCGATAAGCTCGCGGACGATATCGACATGACGGTCGTAAATATGGGCATCGGCGATCACATGCAGCAACTCGCCAGCGATCATATCGACCGACTGCGCGACCATCATCAGCAAAATGGCATACTGGCACACATTCCAGTTGTTCGCGGCCAAAATGTCCTGGCTGCGCTGGTTGAGAATCATGTTGAGTGTTGGCTTGTCATCCTGCGGGCGCTGCGTGACGTTATAGGTCACGCTGTAGGCGCACGGATACAGGTGCATCTCGGACAGGTCGCTAAACACGTACGTATTGGTCATGATGCGGCGGCTGTACGGCGTGTGCTTAAGGTCGTACAGCACGCGGTCCATCTGGTCAAAGTCACCCTCGGCATAATGGCTCTTCTGCCCAATCTGATACCCATAGGCCTTGCCGATGGAACCGGTCTCGTCGGCCCACTCATCCCAAATATGGCTGTTGAGGTCATGCACGTTATTGGACTTCTTTTGATAGATCCATAGAATCTCGTCCATGGCAGATTTGAGGGCCGTACGACGCAGGGTAAGCGCCGGAAACTCCTCACGCAGGTCGTAGCGTGCCGTAACGCCAAAGTTTTTAATGGTATAGGCAGGGGTGCCGTCCTCCCACACCGGACGAACCTTTTGGCCCTCGGTAGTGGTGCCATGGTCCAGAATATCGCGGCACATGGCTACAAACTGTTGATCAGCTTTGCTCATTGACCCTCCTGTCAGTCGCCTATAAGCGATTTTTATTGTAGCCCAGGCGCACAGCATCGAATTGCACACTTGGGGCGGCACACGCAATGCACGGCAGTACGGCACCGCATTCGCAAATGCTGCACCTTTAGCTTTTTTGACATATGCCAAAAATAGCTTGAGCGGCTCCGCATACGCGCTATCCTATTGTTGACATATGTCAGATTTGGAGAGTGTATGGCAGGAAGACGCGAAAAATTGCGCCGCGTTGGGATCATTCCCGAATATCGCGGCTTTACCCCTGACGGCCTTGCCAGCGGAGACGCCATCGACATGACGGTCGATGAGCTCGAAGTCCTACGGCTTTGCGACCTGGAAGGCTTCAATCAGGAGGCCGTCGCCCAGCAAATGGGCATCGCCCGTGCCACCGTGGCGGCCATCTGCAGCCGCGCGCATCGCAAGGTGGTAAACGCGCTGGTCAACGGGCGAGCACTTAGTATCGAGGGCGGCAATATCGCATACTCCCCTACACCTACGACGACGGCCATATGGCCAGCAAAGGAGGTCGGCACCATGAGGGTGGCAACGACGTACGACAACGGCAACATCTTTATGCACTTTGGCCGCAGCGAGCAGTTCAAAATCTATGACATCCAGGATGGCAAGGTGCTCAACGAGCAGGTCGTAGGCACCGGCGGTACTGGTCACGGCGCCCTAGCGGGTCTGCTCGCCAACGGTGGCGTCGATACGCTCATATGCGGCGGTATCGGCGGCGGCGCCATCAACGCGCTCACCCAGGCAGGCATCACAGTCTATGCGGGCGCCCAGGGCAGCTGCGACGCCTGCGTCGCGGCCCTCATTGCCGGCACGCTCGCGCAGACCGGCGAGGCCACCTGCGACTGCCATGGGCACGAGCACGAGCACGCCCACGAGCATGGCGAGTCCTGCGGCTGCCACGGCCACCACGACCATGATGGGCACGAGGGCTGTGGCTGCCACTAGTGGCAAGCACCTCAACGCCAACACGCTTCCGCGCGTGAGAAAACCTGCGAAAGAACGGCGAAGGCCGCCTGGAGTACCATCCAGGCGGCCTTCGCCATACTCGACTCAACCAGTCGTTACTTTTTATTACGCATCTGCGCTTCCATCTGGCGCAGCAAGTCCATATCGGACTTGGGACCACCTGTCCCCATGCCACCCAGGCCGCCCATGCTGCCCAGGCCCATGGCATCCAGACCGGGAATATTGGGCATGCGCATCTTTTTGCCTTTTTTACCCTTCTTGCCCTTCTTGCCGCCGGCTTGCGCCTGGTTGGCCATCGAGCGCATGCGGCCCATCATCTTGTTCATCTCGCCCCACTGCTTCATAAGGCTATTGACCTCGGTGGGGGTCACACCGGCGCCCTTGGCGATGCGGGCGCGACGCTGGCCGTTGATGATGGACGGACGCAGGCGCTCCTCCTTGGTCATCGACATGATGATGGCCTCGTTCTTGTCGAAGATGCCCTCATCCAGGTTGCCGCCCATCTGGTTGAGCGCGCGCTGGCCGCCGGGAAGCATGCCCAGAATGCCCTTCATACCGCCCATCTTCTTGACGGCCTTCATCTGGTCGAGCATGTCGTTCATGGTAAAGCCCTCGCGCAGCATGCGCTCGGCAGCCTCGAGCTGCTCGGCATCGGCTGCCTCCTGGGCTTTCTCGATAATGCCGACGACGTCACCCATGCCCAAGATGCGCTTGGCCATGCGATCGGGATAGAACGGCTCCAGCGAATCGGGCTTCTCGCCCATGCTCACGAACTTGATGGGCTTGCCGGTCACCTGGCGCACCGAAAGCGCGCCGCCGCCACGGGCATCGCCGTCGAGCTTGGAGATGATCACGCCGTCAAAGTCGGTGCGCTCGGCGAAGGTCGAGACAACGTTGACGATATCCTGGCCGGTCATGGCATCGACGACCATCAGCACCTGATCGGGCTTGACGGCCTTCTTGATGTCCACGGCCTCCTGCATCATCTGCTCGTCGATCTGCAGACGACCGGCGGTATCGACGATGACCACATCGCGCAGGTGGTCGACGGCCTCCTGGATGGCGCCCTTGGCAATATCGACCGGATGCTCGCCGTCACCGCGGAAGACCGGCACGCCGATCTCTCCACCAAGCGTAGCCAGCTGGTCGGCAGCGGCGGGACGGTAGACGTCGCACGCGGCGAGCAGCGGCGAGCGGCCCTGCTTCTTGAGCAGGTATGCCAGCTTTACAGCCGCCGTGGTCTTACCGGAGCCCTGCAGGCCCACGAGCATAATGACGTTGGGAATGCGGTTGCTAAAGACGAGCTTGCTCTCGGTGGAGCCGAGCATCTCGGTGAGCTCGTCGAGCACGATCTTGACGACGTTTTGCGCCGGCGTCAGCGATTCCATGACCTCGGAGGTCATGCAGCGCTCCTTGGTCTTGGCGACAAACTCCTTGACGACCTTAAAGTTGACGTCGGCCTCGAGCAGCGCCATGCGAATGTCGCGCATGGCCGAGGTGATATCGGCCTCGGTCAGCTTGCCCTTGCCGCGCAGGCGGTCAAATGTGTCGTTGAGGCGATCGCTCAGAGAATCAAACACTGGTCACTCCTTAGTTGGACTCGCCCACCAGGGCGCGGCAGAAATCTTTGGCATTAAACTCCTGCAGGTCATCGACCTGCTCACCCACGCCCACGCGCAGGATCGGGAGCTTGAGCTTCTCGGCCACGGCCATGGCGATACCGCCCTTTGCCGTGCCGTCGAGCTTAGTCATGATAATACCGTCCAGACCCAGCGCCTCATTAAACTCGAGCGCCTGGTTCAGGCCGTTTTGGCCCGTCGCGGCATCGATCACGAGGACGACCGAGACGGGCATGGGGCCGGCGGCCATATTGGCGGCGCGCTTACGCGTCACGTTGACCACCTTGGCAAGCTCGCGCATGAGCTCGGGGCTCGTGTGCAGACGACCGGCGGTGTCGATGAGCACCAGGTCGCTGCCGCGCTTATCGGCCTCGTCGAGCACGTCGTAGCAAACGCTTGCCGGGTCTGAGCCGCGGTCGCGCTTTATGACGGGGACGCCGGCGCGCTGGCCCCACACATCGAGCTGTTCGATGGCGGCAGCGCGGAAGGTATCGGCCGAGCCGATCACGACGTTCTTGCCACGGGCAGCCATGGCGCTCGCGATCTTGCCGACCGTAGTGGTCTTGCCGGCACCGTTGATGCCCACAAACAGCACGCAGCTCGGCGTGTCGGCGAACGGATCGCGCTCGACGGGTACAAAATGCTGCTCGAGCTGCTCGGCCAGGGCCCGACGGAGTTGCGGGGCGGTCTTGAGGTTCTTCTTGGCCGCGGCATCGCGCAGGTCGTCGGAGACCTGGATGGCGACCTCGGCACCCATGTCACCCATGACGAGGGTGTCCTCTAGGTCCTCCCAAAAATCCTCGTCGACCTCGCCGCCAAAGTAAAAGACCTCGTTGAGGGCCTCGCGGCTACGCTCAAGTCCGCGCGAGAGAGCATCGAAGAATCCCATTATGCATTCACGACCTTTCCGGTTTCGCGATCGAGTTTTTGCGAGACGACGCGACTGACGCCGTCAGCTTGCATCGAGACGCCGTAGAGGACGTCAGCGTCCTCCATAGTACGGCGCTGATGCGAGATAACCAAGAGCTGCGTATCGGAACGCAGCACGTCAAGCGCGCCGATGAGCTTGGACAGGTTGGCGTCATCGAGCGCCGCCTCGACCTCGTCCAGCACATAGAACGGCACCGTACGCGTGCGATACACGGCAAAGAGCAAGGCAAGCGCCGTCAGGCTCTTCTCGCCGCCCGACATGAGCATCATCTTGGTGATGCGCTTGCCGCGCGGCTGCGCCACGACCTCGATGCCCGTCTCGGCCGGGTGCTCGGGGTCGGTCATCTCCAGATGTGCCTGGCCACCCGGGAACAGCATGGCGAAGATCTCGCGGAAGTTCGCATCGACCTTCTCGAAGGTCACCAGGAAGGCTTTACGCATCTTACGGTCGATGGCCACGGTAATCTTGGTGAGCGCCTTGCGCGCGCTCTCCAGATCGGCCAGCTGCTCCTCGATGTAATCGGCGCGGCGCTTGAGCTGCTCGTACTCCTCCATGGCAACCTGGTTCACAGGGCCCAGGTTGTTGATCTGGCGCACGAGCTGGTTGAGCTCGCGCTCGGCGGCGTCGCGGTCGGTGGGAGCAGGAAGCATGAGCGCTTCCTCAAGCACGGTGGTGCCATCGGCGGTAATGGCCTTGATGGCCGCCTCTACCTGCACTTCGAGCTTGCCGCGCGCGACCTTGAACTCGTTTTGTGTCGCTGTGGCGGCATCGACCCGCTCCTTGGCGCGGGAGACCTCGGCCTTGGCATCCTCGATGGTTTTCTTGAGCGAAGCCGAGTCTGCCTCCTCGAGTGAGGCCTGGTCACGCAGGCGCGCGGCCCAATCAGATGCACGCTCCAGCAGGGCCGAATAGCGCTCGTGCATGGGATCGACACGCAGGCGCAGCAGCTCGAGCGAGCGCGAAGCCTGACGTGTTCCGCGGATACGGCGGTCAATGCCCTCCAGGCGATGCTCCAGATCGGGCACGCGGCCCTTCAGCGAACGCAGGCGCTCACTCGTCTGGGCCAGGCGCACCTTGGCATCGGCGAGCTTACCGGCTGCCTCGGAATCGTCACGGCGCACGCGATCGAGCTCGTCGTTGGCTTCGGCAATCTGGAGACCCAGGTCGCTTGCCTGCGCACGGGCCTCGTCGCGCGAACGGGTGAGCTCGTCAACGCGCGGGCGCGCGGCGCGAACGGCCTCGGCCGCCTGCTCGCGGCGCCTGGAGATGCGCGCACGCTCGACCTCGGCGTTGTTGGCGCTTTGCTCCAGGCGGCCAATCTCGGAGAGCAGCGAGCGACGCTCGCCCTCAAGACGGGCGATCTCGCCGGCGGCATCACCCTCGGCGGCACGCGCCTCCTCGACGGCCGCATTGGCCTCGATAACCTGGTTCGACACATGCTCAAAAACGGCAGCCAAATCGGGCTCCAGGCCTTCGAGCTCGCGAATGCGGCGCTTCCGCTCCAGGGCACCCGAGGCCTCGCCGGCATCGAGCCCCACGCGCACCAGGCCACCAAAGCTCACGCGAGCGCCATCGGGCGTCACATAGGTCACACCGTCAACGACTGGCGCCGCCAGCGCACAAGGCAAGTCATCGACCACGTAATAGCCGCCGAGCAGCGCCTCGACAATCGGGCCATAACCGGCACGCACGGACAGGCGATCAACCAGACGCGAACCGGCAGCGCCCTCGGCAGCAGCAGAGCCGCTCACACCACGCGCCACCAGCAGTGCCTCGCCCGAGGCCTTCTTTTGGTCCAAAGCCGCACGACCGGCACGCTCAAGCGTGGCGGCGTCATCAAACAACAGGGCATCGATATCGCCGGCAAGCAGCTGCTCGACCAGGCCCTCAAGCTCACGCGGCGCCTCGAGCACGTCGCCCAGACGGCCCGTTACGTCATCGCCCAATGCCCCTACCAGACGGCTCACCAGCGGCGAGCTATCGGCCATACGGGCATCGAGCTTCTTTTGGCTCGCAAGCTCAGAGCGCACCTCGGACAGCTTGTTGCGCGACTCGCTCTCACGGGCGCGCAAGTCCTTCAACGCCGCACGGGCGACCTCGGTGGCCTGGCGCGCATCGACCTGGGCTTGGCGAGCCTGATCGAGCGCGCCGTCGAGCTCCTCGGCACGGTTGCGACGACTCTCGAGCGAGGCCGTGACCTCCTCGAGCTGCTCGTCAATCTGCTCCAGGCGCGAGGCATACATGTTGTCCTCGACCTCGGCATTACTCAACGAGTCTTTCACCTTGGCAAGCTCGAGCGCAGCCTTGTCGGCCACGCGCTGCACATCGCGTTGCTCGCGCGTAAGCTGCGAAATCTGATTGTCGAGCGCAACACGGCGCTCGTGGAGCTCGGCGGCGGCAGGGCCGGCGGCGTCAACGTCGTCCTGGGCCTGCATGTGCGCACCGGTCACTTCCTCTAGCTGGGCACGTGCATCCTCGAGCTCCTCGACCACGCGACGACGCTGATGCTCGGAGCTCGAAATCTGGCCGCGCATATCGGACAGGCGAGACACCATATTGTGGCCCTTTTCCTCGAGCAGGCGCATATCGGAGTTAATACGGCCGACCACATCTTGCATATGACGGCGCTGCTCGCCCAAGTCACCCACAAACAGGCCCTTTTCCTCGAGCATCACCTGGAGCTTCTCGAGCTCGCGCTCCTTTTCGCCCAAGCGGTACTGCGCAAGCTCCAGCTCGGCGGCACCCTCTTTGGAACGGCTCTCCAAATCGTTCCACTGCGACTGCAGCGAACGAAGCTCGTCAACGGCCAGCATCTGCGTAAGCTCGTTCGCGCGCGAGGACAGCTCTTTGTACTTGCGCGCGCGATCGACCTGACGCTCCAACGGTCGCAGCTGACGGGCAATCTCCTTATTGATGTCGCGGGCACGAGTAAGGTGCTCGTCCATCGACTTAATCTTTTTGAGCGCACGCTCCTTACGGCGCTTGTGCTTGGAAATGCCGGCAGCCTCCTCGATAAGGACGCGGCGCTCCTCGGGACGGCTCTGCAAAATGGCATCGAGCTTACCCTGGCTGATAATGGAATGCGTGTCCTTACCCAAGCCCGAATCGTGCAAAATGTCCTGGATATCCATCAGGCGGCACGGACTCGAGTTGATGAGGTATTCGCTCTCGCCCGAACGATACATGCGGCGGGTGATGGCAACCTCGTCAAAATCGACAGGCAGCACATGGTCCGAGTTATCGAGCACCAGCGTGACCTCGGCAACGCCCACCGGCTTGCGCGCCGACGAGCCCGAGAAGATGACGTCCTCCATGGCCTGGCCGCGCAGCTGCTTGGCGCTCTGCTCACCCAGTACCCACAGAATCGAATCGGAGATATTCGATTTTCCCGAGCCGTTAGGACCGACGATGACGGTCAGGCCCGGCTCAAACGTCATATGGGCGCGGTCGGCAAACGACTTGAACCCTTTGAGCGTAAGGGACTTGAGATACACGGTTCCTCGCTTAAACGGGCTTCTTGTTGAGAATCACACCGTTGGTGGTGTAACCCATGCGGTCGAGCGCCTCGAGTGCAGCGGCTCCCTCGGCCTCTTTCTTAGAGGCGCCGGTGCCGCGGCCCTGACGGATACCGTCGACAAGCACCACGGCGGTAAAGGTGGGCGCATGTGCCGGGCCCTCGGAGCCTACCAGCTTGTATGCCGGGGGCTCGTGACCGTCTGCCTGCACGCACTCCTGCAAGAACGACTTGGGGTTCGCGGGGTGCTCGGCACGCTCGGAGGCCAAATGGGGCTTAAGCGTGCGGTGGATGAACTCCGCCGCCGCATCCCAGCCGGCATCGAGGTACAACGCACCCACGAGCGACTCATAGACGTTCTCGAGCGCCGAGTTAAGGCCGCGCGCGCCGGTACCGGTCTCGGAGGCGCCAAAGATGATGATGTCGTCGATGCCCAGCTCGTGCGAAACCTCGGACAGCGTGGCACCCGAAACAAGCGATACCTTCAGACGCGTGAGCTTGCCTTCATCGAACTCGGGATAAGACTCAAAGAGCGAACGGGCAACCACGGCGCCCAGAATGGAGTCACCCAAAAACTCAAGCCGCTCATAGCTGGCAGAGACCGGCTGCCCCTCTACTGCCGAGGGGTGGGTGAGCGCCGCGCGTAGCAGCACCTTGTTATTAAACTCATGGCCCAGGATTTCCTGAGCGCGCGTGAGTCGTTGAGATAAAGCCAAAACCTAGGCCTCCCTGGCGTTTTCGATAGCGTCGACGGCGTCGGCAACGGAGGTGAGCGACAACAGGGTCTCGTCATCGATCTCGAGGTCAAACTCGTCCTCGATGGCCGTCACCAGCTGCAGGCGCTCGAGCGAATTGGCATCGAGGTCATCAAAAGTTGTCTCATCACTGATCTCGGCAACGTCGACGCCCAGCACGTCGGCAGCGACCTCGGCGATCTTGTCAAAGATTTCGGAGCGATCCATAGCGCATCCTCTCATAAGTCGTGGAATACAATGTGTCGCGCGGGCGGAAGCCGCATTGCAGCACGGCTCCGATTCTACCCCACGATGCATAGCTTGAGCCACGTAACGGAGCTCTTGCTAAACGATACCTTCCATGGAATTGGCAATGCTTTCGATAAGCCCGGCTCGAACGGCCTGAGCCGCGGCGAGCGTACCGTTCTTAACGGCTTCGGCCGACGTGGCGCCATGGCCAATCAAAACGACGCCGCGAAGGCCCAGCAGGATCGCGCCGCCCTTGGCATCGCCCGAGAGCTTGGCTTTCATCTGGCGCATCTGCTTTTTGATGAGCAGCGCGGCGATCTTGGTACCGAGCGAAGACATAAAGGCGCCCTTGAGCTCTTGCAGCAAAAACTTGGCAGCGCCCTCGGTTGCCTTGAGCGCAATATTGCCCGACATGCCGTCGGCGACCACAACGTCAAAATTGCCCGACGTAAGATCGGTGCCCTCGCAGTTGCCCACAAAACCGGGGACCGCGGCTTTCATAGCCGGGAAGCACGCCTTGGTAAAGTTAGAACCCTTCTCGTCCTCGGTGCCGTTGCCAAGCAGGCCCACACGCGGATGTTCGATGCCCAGGACCACGCGAGCATAGGCTGCACCCATCTGGGCAAAGCGAACCATGTCGTCGACCTCGACATCGGGGTTGGCCCCCATGTCACACAGTACCGTAAGGCCACCGGCGCGGTTGGGCAGCGCATTGGTGAGGCATGGGCGCACCGGCTGCTTCTTACCCTCTACCAAATATCTAAACGGCGTCACGTAGGCGGTGGCGGCAGCCGTCATGGCGCCGGTCGACCCCGCGGAGAAAAACGCGTCCGCGTTGCCCTTCTTAATAGCACGGCAGGCAAGCACGATCGAAGACTTACGCTTGGTCATCACGGCGCGGATGGGATCGTCGTCCATGGCGATGACATCGGGGGCCTCCAGAGCCTCCACGCGCGCGTGCGCCGCGGCAAAGGGGTTGACGATATCGGCGGGGCCAACAGCAATGACCTCGATATCGGGATCGGCGGCAAGTGCGGCCTCAATACCGTCGAGGACAACTTGGGGCTTCTCGTCTCCGCCCACAACGTCTACACAAACGCGAACGTTACTCATTTCAAGTGCTCCTTATACAAAAATGGCCGACTCATTGAGCCGGCCATTGTGGTTCCAGTTGGAACGGCATCGTATCCAGAGTATACAGTTACTCGGTAACGATAACCTCGCGGTCCTTGTAGAAACCGCAGCTGGGGCACACGTGGTGCGGGAGCTTGACAGCGCCGCAACGGGGGCACGTGGACTGAGCCGCAGCCGAGATCTTCATGTTGGCGGAACGACGGGTATGGGTACGGATACGACCCTGCTTTTGTTTAGGTACGGGCATAGTGACCTTCCTTATGAACTATCCAGTGTGGCGATTACGCGCAAGTAGCGATACTACCACATTTTTACTCATCAAGATTGAGATTCTTCAATGCTGCAAATGGATTTTCCGTGGCAGCGGCCCATTCGGCCTCGGCCTGGGCAGCGCAATCACATTGCTCGACGTTGAGATTGATGCCGCAGGTGGGGCACAGGCCGCGGCAATCGGGCTTGCAGAGCACCACAAACGGCGTGTCCATGACAACGGCGTCGTTAATGGGCTCCCCCAGATCGACAATGCGGTCCTCGCCCAAAAGCTCGTAACCGTCCTCGTAGGCCTCGGGATCCTCGGGCTCCTCAAAGAGGTAGAACTCCTCGATCTCGCCGGCGATATCAAACGAGGCGAGCTCAAGGCAGCGGTCGCATTCGCCGGTGACGTGCGCTCGAACCATGCCGGAGAGCAGAACACCGGTGCCCGCATTGGTAAAAACCACGTCGTAAGTAATGCCGTCCTGCAGCTGGTACTCCTTCTCGCCCACCGTGTAGGTGGCGACATCGACCTTGCCGGTCAGCGGATACGAGTCTCCGGGGAACTCGAGCTGCTCGGAAAGATCGACGGTAACGCTCGGGAACTCAGCCATTACCACTGACCGTTCTGCTGGGCGGCACCCTCGTTGAGCTGCTGACGGCAACGGGTAACGGTGCCGGTCAGGCTCTTGAGGTTCTCCTCGAGGTGCGTAAAGACCTGCTCGGCATAATCCTCGGCCGCATAGCGCGTCTCGCGCTCGTACTGCTGGGCACGATCACGGATATCGTCGGCCTGCTGCTGCGCCAAGCGGACGATCTCCTGCTCACCGGCAATGGTGAGTGCCTGCTGCTGAGCATCGGCAATGATGGAATCGGCCTGAGCGGCGGCGGAAGCCATAAGCTCGTCGCGCTCCTTGAGGATGCGACGGGACTTCTGCCACTCCTCGGGATAGCTCATACGGATCTCGTCAAGGATGTTAAAGAAGACGTCGGCATCGATAACCTTCATCTGGGCATTCTTGCCGAACGGCGTCTTAGCCTCTTCGATGAGCCCCTCGAGCTCCTCGACAAGGCTCACGATCCTGTCGCCAGGAAAATTCTCGCCCGGCATCCGGTCTCCTTTCATAGGTAACATGTCATCGTGTTAGTTTACCACATGCCATCAGGCAATATGAAACGTCACGAAAAGCGATGTTTAAGCGCTTCGACCACATTGGGCGGCACAAACGTCGACACATCGCTTCCGAGCGATGCGATCTGACGGACCACCGAGCTCGAGATATAGCCGTACTGCGGCGCACTCATGACAAAAATGGACTCAAGCTCGTTGTCCAGGCGATAGTTGAGGTCCGCCTGCTGCAGCTCGTACTCAAAGTCGGTCATGGCGCGCAGGCCCTTGACCACAGCACCCGCACCCTGCTCACGGGCAAAATCGACCAACAGGCCGGTAAAGGGCAGTACCTCGACACCGTCAATATCGCCCAGGGCCTCGCGGGCCAACGCCACGCGCTCATCGAGCATAAAGGTGGTGCCCACGCCGTTTTTGCCCTGCGACTCCGCCACAGCGACAATCACGCTGGGAAAAATGCGGCGGGCGCGGCGGATTACATCGATGTGACCAAACGTGATGGGGTCAAACGTACCCGGAACGATCACGCGGTTGATAGTGTCATTCATGGGTATCCTCCAAAGGCACGTCCTCGTCAATATCGCTGTCATTAGCATGGTCGCACTCGTCCGCGGCCACCCAGCGCAGCAAGTCAACCGAGGTAATGCCGTAGCGTTTCTCTCGCACGGTCTCAAAACCAGCCGGATGAGCGCCCGCGTCGCTTGCGGCATGCTCAAACAGGGCAAAGGCCCCTGGTGCCAGCAGGCCCTGCTGGGCAAGATTGCGCAGCAGCTCCTCGACCGGCGCGGCGCCAAAGGCATAGGGTGGATCGAGCAGGACCAGATCAAAGGGGCCGCCCGGAACACGGCCGCGCGAGGCGCTCGCCAACACATCGCCGGTAACGACGCGCCAACGCGAGCGGTCGCGACACAGCGACTCGATATTCTTAGTGATCAGTCGGGCGGCATTGCGATCGATCTCGAACGTGATGAGCGAGCGAGCGCCGCGCGAGAGCATCTCGATTCCCAGGGCACCGGAGCCGCCAAAGGCATCCAGCACGCGGACCTCGTCCAGATCGAAATCGAATGCCGACATGACCATGGACGCACATGCCTCGCGCACGCGGTCGGTCGTGGGACGGGTGACATCGCGCCCACGCGGCTCTTCGATCTTGCGGCCGCGCCATTCACCGCCGATGATTCTCATCCTCCGCTGACCTCCTTGAAGATATGTCGATAACGCGTGGCGACCGCATCGCGCAAGGGACGCGTCGCCACGGAGTCAAGGTTGCAAGCATACCGCAAGAGCTCGACCGCGTCCAAATGGGCCCATTCGATAAGATCCTCGTCGGCGTCCAGGTCCACAAAACGCAGGGTCACACCGCCATGTTGGCGATAACCCAAGATTTCGCCCTCGTGGCGCAAACGCAGGTCCATCTGCGCAAGCGCAAAACCGTCAGAGGTCTTTTCGAGCGCCCGCAGGCGGTCTTGCGCAGCAGACACACCGCCATTGCCCTTGGAATGCGTCATGACCAGGCACGTGCCCGACACGCTGCCGCGGCCCACGCGGCCTCTAAGCTGATGCAGGGCCGCCAAGCCAAAGCGCTCGCCGTTCTCGATAACCATGACGGTGGCGTTGGGCACGTCGACGCCCACCTCGACCACCGTAGTCGAGACGAGCACGTCGATCTCGCCGCGCTTAAAGGCGTCGATCACGCGGTCCTTCTCCCCCGCCGGCATGCGGCCGTGAAGACGCTCGACGGAAAGCCCCGGCAATGCCAGACGCAGGCGGTCGAGCTCGGTCGCGGTGTCGTGCAACGGCACGGGCACCGTCACGCGACCTTCATCGTCGCGAGCAATGCCGGGAACGTCTTCCAAATCGTCCGCGGAGTCACTCGGCTCCACAAGCGGGCAGATAACGTAAGCCTGCTGTCCTTGGGCATGCGCCTCGCGAATGGCACCGTAGGCCAGGTCGCGGCTCGACTCGGTGAGCACGCGCGTCGAGACGCCGGCCCCGGGAACGGGGCGATGACGAATGATGGACGTGTCCAGGTCGCCATAGACCGAGAGCGCCAGTGTGCGCGGAATAGGCGTGGCCGTCATAACGAGTAAGTCCGCACCTGGGCCTTTGGCACGCAGGGCATTGCGCTGCCCCACGCCAAACCGGTGCTGCTCGTCGATAACGACGAGTGAAAGATGTTTAAACGTTACGTTATCCGAAAGGACCGCATGGGTACCAAAGAGCACATCGAGCTCACCAGACTGCAGCTGTGCATGGATGCGCTCGCGCTCGGCGGCCGGGGTAGCACCCGTCAGGAGCGCCCAGGACATACCGGCCTGCGAGAGCAAAGGACCGGTCTTATCGGCATATTGACGCGCCAGCACGCCCGTGGGTGCCATGACACAGGACTGGGTACCCGAATCGGCCGCGACTGCCAGCGCGCAGGCGGCGACGGCGGTCTTGCCGGTACCGACATCGCCCAGCAGCAAGCGGTTCATCACGTGGTCGCCATCGCACATGTCATGCAGGATGTCTTGGAACGCGGCCTCCTGCTCGTCGCTCAGCGAAAACGGCAGGGCCCGCCTAAGCGCCGCCAAATGACCACCCGCGGTATGGGTGTAGGGAACCACCTCGACCATACCGCCGTCGTTGCGCAGACGAAGCGCCAGCTGAAGATAGAGGCATTCCTCATAGGCAAGCCGTGCGCGCGCGATATCGCGCTCGGCCATACTTGAGGGAAAGTGAATCGAACGCAGCGCACGGGCGCTGCTCATAAGGCGGCGCTTGGCGCGCAGGGGCGCGGGAATCGGGTCGAAAGGATTGCCAACAATCTCGAGCGCGCCGCTCACGATACGGCGCATCCAAGCCTGACTCACACCGTCGCTCACATAGTGAACCGGCAGGATGGTGCCCGCGGCACGCCCGTCCTCGAGCTTTTCGAAATGCGGCGAGGCCATCTGCTTAAAGCCGTAGGCAAATTCGACCTTACCCATCACGGCCAGGCGGTCGCCCTGCTTGAGCTGCTGGGCAATCCAGGGCTGGCGGAAAAAAGCGACTTGCAGCACGCCCGTCTCGTCCACAAGCGAGACCTCGGTAACCTGCATACGCGGGCGGGGCTGCTTTTGAACGATACGATCGACCGTGGCGACGATCGTGCACACCGTACCGATAGGCGCCATCTCGATGGACCAGGAGCGTGTAAAGTCCAGATATCGATGAGGGATATGGAGAAGGAGGTCCCCCACCGTCCTAATTCCCAGACGGCGAAGGGCCTCCTCACGTTTACCCGAAACATATTTGAGTCGCGCGATATCCTCGTCGAGCGCATTGCTCTGGGCAAAGCGCTCCGAGACGCGCGGCACGGAGCACAGCTCGGACATGGGCAGATGCCTACTCGATCGAGAAGATCACGGGATAGAGCGGCTGCTCGCCACGATGGGCGTCAATCTCCAGGTCGGGCTGAGCCTCCTCGATGGCGTCGACGATCTCCTGGAAGGCCTCATCGGACAGCTCCTCGCCGGCCAGAATCGTCAGCGCGTCGCCCTCCTCTTCCTCCTGCATGCGGTTGATACAGTCGAGCGTGACCTGCTTCACATCGGAGCCGACCACGTCGATGGAGCCGGCAATGATACCCATGACGTCACCGGAGCGAATCGGCGAGCCGTCAGAGGCGCTGGAATCGCGCACGGCACGGGTGACCTCGCCATCGCGAACCTCGCTGATGGCATCGACCATGGCGGCAACGGCGTCCTCGAGCTCGGAATCGGGCAGCACCGCGAACAGAGCGGAGAACGCCTGCGGAACGGTCTTGGTGGGAACCACGGCGACCTTTTTGTCGGTGCAGGCAGAAGCGGCAGCCTCGGCAGCCATACGGATGTTGCCGTTATTGGGCAGGATGATGACCGAAGTCGCGTTGACCTGGTCCACCGCGCCCAGCAGGTCGGCGGTCGAGGGGTTCATGGTCTGGCCACCCGAAACGACTACGTCGACGCCGAGGGACTTGAGGATGTCGGCCTCACCGGAACCGGCGGCAACGGCGACAAAACCCAGGGCCTTGGCGGGCTCGGCGGCCTTTTCCTGGTCCTCGTGGATCTTAGCGGTACGGTCGTGGGCCTCCATCTCCATGTTGTGGATAAAGACCTCGTAGATCTGGCCAAGCTGCAGCATGTGCTCGAGCACCAGGTTGGGGGTGTTGGAGTGCACGTGGATCTTGTAGTCGGGGTAGGCGCCCACGAGCAGCTCGCAGTCGCCCATGGAACCCAGGAACTTAAGGCACTCGTCCTCGTCAAACGGGGCGTCGGCCTTAAAGAGGAACTCGTTGCAGTAGCGGAACTCCGAGCCCTCCCAGTCGTCGTTGGCCTCGATCTCGACGCGACCGAGGGCCGCATCGCGGGCAGAGCCAGCGGAATCAAACGTGGTGGAGAAATCCTCGACAACGGTGCTGCGGCCCAGAGCAGCGGCAACGAAGTTTTCCAGGAAGATGGCGAAGCCAAAGGCGCCGGAGTCGACCACGCCGTTCTCCTTCAGAACGGGCAGCAGGTCGGGCGTGCGAGCCACAGACTGGTAGGCCTCGACGACGATGGCGTCGAGCGCGTCCTCGGCCGAGAACTTCTTCTTCTCGCACTCGTCGGCCTTGGTCGAGACGTCGCGCAGGACCGTAAGAATCGTGCCCTCGATGGGCTTGCGGACGGCCTGGAAGGCGACCTTGACGGCGCGACGGAAAGCATGCGCGATGTCGGCAGACGTGATGGGCTCATCGGCAGAGACGAGACCCTCGGCCACGCCGCGCAGGATCTGCGAGGTGATAACGCCGGAGTTGCCGCGGGCGCCCATGAGGGAGCCGTGGGTGATGGCGCCGGCGATGGCCTCCATATCGGCATCGGCGGGAAGGGCAGAAAGCTCCTTAGTCACCGAGGCGAGCGTGAGCGACATGTTGGTGCCGGTGTCGCCGTCGGGCACGGGAAAGACGTTGAGTTTATTGATCTCCTCGGCCTTGTCGGAAACGGCAGCCGCAGCGATCGGAAAACAGGTGCGAATGGTCTTTACAATCATGAGTATTTGAATCTCCGTTTTCGGATGCTAGTTCAGACGGCTCTTGAGCGCGTCGATGTGAATGCCGATCTTAAGGCTGGCGGGATCGATCTGGGCGATCTCCTGCAGGGTGAAGGCAACGGAGCTCGAAAGATTGTGGCAGACGGACTTCATGTTGACGCCGTTCTCGAGCACGACGTGAAGGTCGACCGTAAGGCCGTTCTCGTCGGCGGAGACAAGCACGCCCTTGCGGAGGCGCTGACCGGCAAGCAGGCGCACGCTCTCGGCGCCCTGGAGCTGCTCGGCCATACCGACGACGCCATAGCACGTCATCGCGGCATAACCGGCAATATCGGCAATAACGTCGTTCGAGACGCTCAGGCTGCCGTTAATGGTCTCAGACACAAGAATCTCCTTATCTGGTGCTCGCGGCACCATGTCGTGGGAGCAATCATTGCAATATTCTACAACGACCGCGCCATGTTGAGGTGGTGGGTCGCGGGATTACATCCTCGACACGAAATGTTGATATGGCAACGTTTGTGTTAAGCAATCGCAGTATGAAAAAACCCGCCGCAAAAGCGACGGGTTTTACAATCTGGCTCCCCGGGTAGGACTCGAACCTACAACAGCGCGGTTAACAGCCGCGTGCTCTACCATTGAGCTACCGAGGAATTTAAAGCCCAGCAGATTGGGCTGAGAAATTCTGGCTCCCCGGGTAGGACTCGAACCTACAACAGCGCGGTTAACAGCCGCGTGCTCTACCATTGAGCTACCGAGGAATAGGTGCATGCTCTCAAGCAACGAAGTTTATTATACGGACGAATCAGCTCAGGGCAAGAACTTTTTTGAGAAATTTTCCGACCCAGTCATTGAGGACGTTCTTAAACGACTAGTCAATCAAGAACGTCCCCAACGACTAATCAACCAGACGCCCAGGGTAGTCTTTTTGGGACGGGGCTTTTTTAGCTACCCAATCTGGGGCCTTTAAAGCTTGAGCCGCTCATTGAGATAGGGCAGCTAAAAAAGCCCCGTCCCAAAAAGACTACCCGTGCCCCAACTGCCGGCCCTTGTTACATGAAAGCGCCCTCAAGCGGATGTGCTTGAGGGCGCTTCTTGCTTGACTAGCTTTCAATATAGTCTTTGAGCTTACTGGAGCGGCTGGGGTGGCGGAGCTTGGCCAGGGTCTTGGACTCGATCTGGCGGATGCGCTCGCGCGTGACACCAAACTCGCGGCCGACTTCCTCGAGCGTGCGGGGATGTCCGTCGACAAGTCCAAAGCGCAGCTCAATAACCTTGCGCTCACGATCGGCAAGCGAGTCGAGCACCTGGGTGAGCTGCTCCTGCAGCATGGAGAAGCTGGCGGCATCGGGCGGAACGATGGCCTGGGAGTCCTCGATAAAGTCGCCCAGCTGGGAATCCTCTTCCTCGCCGATAGGAGTCTCGAGCGACACGGGCTCCTGCGAGATCTTCTGAATCTCGCGGACGCGGTCGGCACTCATGTCCATCTCGGCACCAATCTCCTCGGGGGTCGGGTCGCGACCCAGATCCTGGAGGAGCTGGCGCTGCACGCGGACAAGCTTGTTGATGGTCTCGACCATGTGCACGGGAATACGGATGGTACGGGCCTGGTCGGCGATAGCGCGCGTGATGGCCTGACGGATCCACCACGTGGCGTACGTGGAGAACTTGAAGCCCTTCTGGTAGTCGAACTTCTCGACGGCGCGAATCAGACCAAGGTTGCCCTCCTGGATCAGATCCAGGAACAGCATGCCGCGACCGACGTAGCGCTTGGCGATGGAAACGACCAGACGGAGGTTGGCGCTGATGAGCGCCTGCTTGGCCTCGAGGCCCACGTTCTCGATACGAGTCAGACGACGCATCTCGGCGCGAGTGAGCTCGATCTCGCCCGCCTCGGCGGCCTCGAGCTTCTCGGTGGCCTCGAGACCGGCCTCGATCTTCATGGCCAGATCGACCTCTTCGGAGGCGGTCAGCAGGTCGACCTTGCCGATCTCCTTAAGGTACATACGAACCGGGTCACCGGTCAGCATCACCGTGGAGGCATCGATGCCACGCACGCGAGAACGCGAACGGGACGTGCGGACGGTGCGCTTCTTTTTGCTCTTGCAAGAACCCATCTCGGCATCGGCCTGACGGGCCATCTTAAGCTCATGATCGTCGAGCGAGCCGGAATCGTGCTCCTCGTCGTCATCGAAATCGTCGGTATCGTTATCGTCATCGTCGACGTCCATGGGGGCGTCGTCGTTTCCGCTCGCGGAGATAATCTGGATGCCGCTGTTGCGCAGCGCGGAATAGACCGCGTTGAGCTGCTCGTCAGAAACATCGATATCCTTCAGGACGACCTGGATCTCGTCCTCGGTTACCGAAGTCCTGTTTGAGCCGTTGCCCATGAGCTTAGCAACGTAGGATTCCAGCCCAGTACCCGTGCTCTCAGTCTTATTTGGCACAGATTCTCCCTTCGTAGTCCACAGGACACATTACTTTAGCACACACTTACACGTCTATACCCAAAATTCAGACTGGATATAGCAGATAACATGCCGATTGACCACAACATCTAGGCCTGATCGGGACCCGCAGTCTCCAAACCAATCAACCGGAACGGATCGGCCACGCCGCCAATCGACTTCTGGAGCTCGCGCTGGCGCAAAGAATCCTGCGCGGCCTGCATGGTCAATGCACGGCGCGCGTCATCGTCGAGCGACCGGTCCTGGCGCAGCTTGGCCTGGGCAGCCCGCATACGGCGCTTGATGGTGTAAAGCTCAAGCGTATCGAGCATAAAGACGATGTTCGTCTCGGTGGGATGCTTGCTCGTCGCCGAGATGCGCCCGGCGCTGACAAGCGAAGCCGCCTCGGGACACACCGCGCGCGCGGCGTCCATGCACGCCGCGGGATCGGTGCCCGGCGGCGTCGCGAGCACGGCCCACGCGATGGACTCGTGACGGGGGTCCACCCACTCAATCGAGCAGATGCGATCGGCGTACGTGCGGAATAGGTCGGGGTAGCTGGTGAGCATCGTCAACAGCTCGCGCTCCCCCGCCAGAGACTTCCGCTCCAGATCGGTCAGCACGATCGGCGTCGCCGGAACGGAAGCGCTCGAAGCAGACCCCGCGGGCGCCGCGTCCATGCCAGCAGGCACATCGATCGGCGGCATATCGTCGACGACCTCGACCGGCGCGGCCCCGTAGGCCTCGAGCGGTACATAGTCGTACGGTTCCTCCTCGACCGGTGTGGATACCGGCGGCGTCGTCCCCGACGCCCAGGCGCCGCGAGATGCCCCCTGCGGACCGGACACCCGACCGCCCGCGCTGCCTGCGCGCTCGGCCTGTGCCCGCTGGCGCTCGTAGTTCTGCTCGCGCCGACGCTCGGCATCCTCGCGTTTGGCGACATCGCGAAACACACGGCCCGAACTCGAGCGCACCGTCTCCAAATCCAGGCCCAGAAGGTCGGCGATCTGGATAAAGTACGTATCGATCATGTAGCTATCGCGCAGCGGATAGATGAGCGTCAGCGCATCCTCGAGCGCCTTGGCGCGACCGCCCGGCGTGGTAATGTCGCTCGACTCCTGCAGTGAGCGGTACACAAAGTCCATGAGGGGCTCGGCGGCGTCGATACGTGCCTGCAGTGCCTCGCCACCATGCGCCGTGACGAACTCCATAGGGTCGTTGCCGTCGGGAAGCACCACGCAGCGCAGGTCCATCGAGTCCTGCTCGATAAACTGAATCGCACGGCGCGCGGCCTTTTGACCGGCGGCGTCACCATCGAACATATACACGATGCGCTTGGCAAAACGGGTGAGCGTCTTTACGTGATGTTCCGTCAGTGCCGTGCCCAGCGTGGCGACGACGTTTTTGATCCCCGCCTCCCAGCAGGCGATGCAGTCGGTATATCCCTCCACCACGATGGCGGTATCCTGCGCGACGATAAACTCCTTGGCCCAGTTAAAGCCGTAGAGGTTTCTCTTTTTATGAAACACACTCGTCTCGGCGGTGTTGAGGTACTTGGGTTGGCCGTCGCCCATAATACGACCGCCAAAGGCGATGTTATGACCCTGTTCGTCAAAGATGGGAAACATCACGCGGTCGTAAAAACGATCGGCAAGCTGTCCGCGCCCGCGGCTCACGGCCACGTTGGCGTCGATCATCTCCTGCGGGGTAAAGCCCTTCTGCGACAGATGGGCCACCAACATATTGCGACCCGGCGCAAAGCCCAGGCAGTAGCGACGGCAGACGTCGCCACCCATACCGCGGCTGGCAAAGTACTCACGCGGACGGCTGTCCTTACCGCGCATGAGCATGGTGTGATAGAACTGGGCCGTCTCGGCACACAGATCATAGATGCGGGCGCGCTTGGTGCCGCGATCGCGCTGCGCGCCGGTATCGTGCAGCTCAATGCCGGCACGATCGGCCAGGTAGCGAATCGACTCGGGAAAGCTCAGGTTCTCGCGCTTCATGATGTAGGTGAAAACGTCGCCGCCCTCGCCACAGCCAAAGCAGTGCCACACCTGCGTAGCGGGGATAATGTGAAACGATGGGGTCTTTTCGCCATGGAAGGGGCAGCAACCCCAAAACTCATGGCCGCGGGGCTTGAGCTCAACCGTTTCCTGCACGATGGCAACCAGGTCGGACGCAGCGCGCACCTGGTCTTTCTCCTCATCGCTAATCACGGATGCTCACCCCCTGCTCACCCAAGTTATAACGGATATCGTCAATATTACCCTCGACGGTCGCGATAAGCTCGTCCAGCGAATCGAACACGCGCGAAGGACGCAGCCAACGCGTAAACGCCAACGAAACCGAACGTCCATACAGGTCGCCCGCATACCCGATCAAGTTGGCCTCGAGATGCGCCGAAGCGGCATCGTCGGCATACGTCGGCGGCATGCCCACGTTGACGGCAGCGGGCCACACGGTATCGTCGACCAGCACAAGGCCCTCGTAGACGCCATCGGCAGGCAGCTGGATTCCGTTTGGCACCAACAGGTTTGCCGTAGGAAATCCCATATCGGAGCCCTCGTGGCGGCCGCGGATCACACTGCCACGCACCATATAGGAACGGCCGAGTAGATCGGCTGCCAGCTCAACATGGCCCAAGCTCAGCTCACGTCGAATGCGGGTGGCGCAGATAGCCTCGCCGGCCTCGCACAGCAAATTGTGCCCATACACGTCAACACCGCGCTCGACACCCCATGCCTGTATCTCGGCAACGCCCGAGGTACCGCCGCGGCCCAGTCTAAAATCGCTGCCAACGCGAATGGAGCGAATGTCGACAACATGCGCCAACAGCTCAAGAAAGCCCACGTGGTCGAGCGACGCTACCGCAGGCGTAAAGGGAACAGCCACCACGGCATCGACCCCAGTCTGAGCCAGGGCATGCAGGCGGTCGGCCGTCGTCATCAATTTTTGAGCGGGCGCAGGGCTCACCACAACATCTGGATCAGGGTCAAACGTTACGACTACCGCTTTGCAGCCGCGGACGCGCGCATCGCGAATGACCGCGTCGATCAGCTCACGATGTCCCCTATGCACGCCATCGAACACGCCGATGGCAATCGAGGCGGCACCCATAGACTCGCAGTCACCAAAAGCATCAGCCAAAACGATGCGGGCCTCCGCCGCCGCGCCCACAAAAAATGTGCGCGCGAGCTCGTGAGGGTCCAGCATCATCGAACACCGCCGATCGCCTGCGGAAAGACGTGCTCCATCACAAAGCGACCATCCTCGATACGCGCCAAAGCCTTGAGCCCGCCATCGAGCACCAGCGCAAACGGTGCCTTCGACGCATCGAAGCCGGCGAGCGCGCGATCAATAGGAATACGACGACCGCACAGCAGATCTTCCGCAAGATTGCCCGGCAAGTCGACACGCGTGGCGCCGAGGGCCGCAATGGGGTCCAAGGCAAAGCCGGCAGCGGACTCGGCAGAAAGTTCCTCGACCGCATAGCAGGCACCGATGGAGACAATGCCAGAAGCGGTACGGCGCAGCGCGGAAATATGCGCGGCACTATCGCAGGCGCGACCCAGGTCGCGAGCGAGCGCACGGATATAGGTGCCCTTGCTCACCGAGAAGGCAACGGTCCAAATGCAGGAATCGCCCTCGCCACTCACGGCGATCAGGTCGGCAGAATATACCTCGACCGGGCGCGCAGGCAACTCAACGGCATTGCCCTCACGTGCAGACTTATAGGCGCGCACGCCGTTGACCGAAATAGCCGAAAACGCCGGCGGGATCTGCATCTGAGGGCCCAGCATGGCGCTCAAGCGCTCACGGGCATAGGCCGGATCGCGCAGCTCGGGTGCAATGGCAACCGTACGGACGGCCTCGCCTTCCGCATCGTCGGTATTGGTCTCGGCGCCAAACGAGATATCGGCGACGTAACTTTTGGTATCGAGGGTAAGCATGCCCAGCAGACGCGTAGCCTGGCCCACGCCCACCACCATGACACCCGACGCCATGGGGTCGAGCGTGCCGGCATGACCGACGCGCCGCTCATGGAGGGCGCGCCGGCACCGCGATACCACGTCGTGGGACGTGCAGCCCACCGGTTTATCGACGGCGAGCAGCATATTCAATTGAGAAGGCGTACGACGAGCCATGTACCATCCAAAAAGTTAGAGCTCGACGGTCACCGAAGCGAGATCCTCCCCCACCAGCTCGGCCAGCATGGGAAGTGCCGCGGTGAGCGTCTCGAAAATCGTTCCGTTATTGGTAAAGCCGGCAGCAGCGTGATGTCCGCCTCCGCCAAAGTTGGCCGCAATCTCGGAGACATCCATGTCGCCCTTGGAGCGCAGGTTTCCGCGCACCTTGGTATCGCCCTCGATGCCCTTAAGGAACAGGCAGACCTCGACACCCATCACCGAGCGCACCACATCGACCAAGCCGTCGCACTCATCCGAGGTGACGCCACATTCCTTAAGGTCGCTTTCGTACGCGTAGCTATACGCCACGCGCCCGTGCGCGACCGTCTTGATGCGGCCCATGACGATGGACTTGAGGTGCAAGAACTCGACGCGCATGCTCTGATAGACCTCGAGCGCGACACGCGCCGGGTCGGCACCGTGCGCCACCAGGCGCGAAGCCGCATGGAACGCGGCGGCATCGGCATTCTGATACTGAAAACGACCGGTATCGGTAACCAGGCCGCAGAGCAGACAGGTGGCGATGCGATCGCGAACGACAATGCCGCAATCATCCAAAAAGCGGTCGATGATCATGGCGCACGCCGCAGCATCGACACGCCTCAGGCTTACCTCGGCAAACTCCTCGCGCGCCGGATGGTGGTCAAAGCACACCACATGTTTGGAGCGGCGGAGCACGTCGGCCGAGTTGTTCAGACGCTCGACAACCGGCACATCCACCGAGATAAACAGGTCGGGATCGCCCGTAAAGCTCGAAGCCGGCACCAGACGATCGGCGCCTTCCATAAAGCGGTAAATACGCGGAACGGGATCGTCGTCTGCGAGCAGCAGCGCGATGTCCTTGTCGGGGAACGCCTTCATGAGCGAGAGGCCCAGGCCCAACACGGAGCCCAGGGCATCGCCGTCGGGAGAGGTATGACCCGAGATCGCAATGGAGGACGCACCCTCGATAAGCTCGAGGATGCGTCGTTTAATATCTGCAGACTCGCACGAGACGAGGTCGGCGGAATTAGTCATCTAAAGCTGCCTCCTGGGCGGCATCCGCTATGGGATAGCCGTCCTCGTCCTTTTCGATCGCCAGCGTGGCCGGGACATTCTCCAGCGCACGCGTAATGCGCTCGGCCTCATCGGTCGAGCGATCGATGCGAAAATCGAGCTCGGGCGTGACGCGCCAGTCGAGCGAGCGAGCCAACAGGCTGCGAATGCGGCCCTTGGCGCTGGCGAGCGCCTCCATGACCTCATCGTAGCGGCTCGCATCGCACGACACGTACACGCGCGCGAACGAACGGTCCACCGCGACCTCGACCGCGGTCAGGGTGACCAGGTCGAGACGCGGATCGGAAACCTCAAAGAGAAGGATATAACCGAGCTTCTCGCGAAGCTGCTCGCCCAGACGGCGGGTTGCCTGCGTTTGCTTCATAGCGCTACCCCCTACTCGGTACGGGCAACCTGGTCGATACGGTAACCCTCGATCTGGTCGCCGGGCTTGATGTCCTGGAAGTTCTCCAGGCCAATGCCGCCCTCGGAACCGCTCTTGAGGCTCTTTGCCTCGTCCTTGTAGTGGCGCATCGAGGCGATCTTACCGTTAAAGACAACGATGCCGTCGCGCACCAGGCGCACGGAATCGGTCGCGGCGATCTCGCCCTCCTCGACGCGGACACCGGCGGCGATACCGACTTTGGGCACCTTAAAGGTGTCCAGGACGGTCGCGGTACCCGTGGAGACCTCGACCTCGGTGGGCTTGAGCATGCCGATACGGGCAGCGTCGAGCTCCTCGAGGCACTTGTAGATAACGTCGTAGCAACGAATCTCGACGCCCTCGCGCTCGGCAGCGGAGCGGGCCTTACCGTCGGGACGCACGCCAAAGCCAATGATGATGGCGTTGGAGGCGTCAGCCAGGACAACGTCGGTCTCGTTGATGGCACCGACCGCGGAGTGGATCGTGTTGATGCGGACCTCGGACTGATCCATCTTGTCGAGCGAGTCCTGAAGGGCCTCGATGGAGCCCTGGACGTCGGCCTTGATGATCAGGTTGAGCTCCTTGACCTCGGCGTCGGCGATGGTCTCGAAGAGGTTCTCGAGCGTGACGTGCTTCACGCGGCTCTGCTCCTCGATACGGGCCTTGAGCGAGCGCTCATCGGCCAGGGCGCGCGCCTCGCGCTCGTCCTCGAATACGCGGAACTCGTCGCCAGCGTTGGGAACGGACTGCAGGCCCAGGATCTCAACGGCGTCGGAGGGACCGGCCTCGGTGACGGCGCGGCCCTTGGGGTCGAGCATGGCGCGGACGCGGCCATAGGTAAGGCCGGCGACCAGCGTATCGCCCACGTGCAGGGTACCGCGGGTCACGAGCACGGTGGCGACCGAGCCGCGGCCCTTGTCGAGCTTGGCCTCGAGGACGTTGCCCGAGGCGAAGGTATCGGGGTTGGCCTTGAGCTCGAGCACGTCAGCCTGGAGCAGCACGGTCTCCAGAAGGTCGTCGATACCGATCTTCTGCTTGGCCGAGATGTTGACGAACATGTTCTGTCCGCCCCACTCCTCGGGGATAACGCCGTACTCGGTGAGTTCCTGGCGCACGCGGTCGGGGTTGGCGCCGGGCTTATCGATCTTGTTGACGGCGACGACGATGGGAACGCCGGCGGCCTTGGC
Source organism: Collinsella sp. SGI.178 (assembly GCF_050313495.1). Lineage (NCBI taxonomy): Bacteria > Bacillati > Actinomycetota > Coriobacteriia > Coriobacteriales > Coriobacteriaceae > Collinsella > Collinsella sp. SGI.178. The sequence goes on from NZ_JBNPLM010000005.1 coordinate 69,240, forward strand.
GTGGTTGATCGACTCGACCGTCTGGGGCATGACGCCGTCGTCGGCGGCGACGATCAGGATGACGATGTCGGTCACCTTGGCGCCACGGGCACGCATGGCCGTAAAGGTAGCGTGGCCCGGGGTATCGATGAAGGTGATCTTGCGGTCGTTGATCATGACCTGCGAAGCGCCGATGGCCTGGGTAATGCCGCCAGCCTCGCCGGCAGCAACGCCGGTGTGGCGGATGGCGTCGAGCAGGCTCGTCTTGCCGTGGTCGACGTGACCCATGACGGTGACGACCGGGGCGCGGGGCTTAAGGTCGGCGGGATCGTCGTAGAACGAGAAGGTGTTCTCCTCCTCGGGGGTGATGATCCTGATCTGACGGCCCAAGTCGTCGGCAACGAGCTCGACAAGGTCGTCGGACATAGACTGCGTCATGGTGAGCGGCGTGCCCAGCAGGAACAGGCGCTTGATGATGTCGTTGGCCGGAACGTCGAGCGCCTCGGCAAGCTCCTGGACGGTAACGCCCTGGGAGACCTTGATGGCGTCGAGCTCCTCGGGGTTCACGCCCTGGGCCAGCGCCTCCTCAATCTTGCGCTCCTCCTGAGCCCTAGCGGCCTCGCGCTCGCGCTTCTCCTTGCGCTTCTTGCGGCGACCGGTGGACTCGCGAGAGGCCTCCTCGACGGCGGCACGGGCCTCCTCGAGAACCTTCTCGCGGCTGTACTCCTCGGCCTCGCGCGCCATGCGGCTGTAGTGGTCCTCTTCGCTGTTGTGACCACCCTTGCGCTTCTTGCCCTTGCCCTGCTTATCGGGGTTGGGGAAATCCATGCCGGCAGCGACATTGTTGCTGGCGTTGGTGCGATGGCTGTGCGGGCGGCTCTCGGAGGCGTTGCGGTCGTTGCGACGGCCGCCACGACGATCGTTGTTGCCGCCGCGACGGTTGCCGCGCTCGGCCTTGGCCTTGTCCTCGGCGTCCTTCTTCTCCTTGAGCACGGTCTCCTGTGCGGCGATCTGATCGAGCAGCGAACGGAAGCGCGAACCGGAGTCGGAAGCGGGAACAGCGCGGCGCTGGGCCTCGCGAGCAGCCTCCTCCTTCTCGCGGGCAAGGCGCTCCTGCTCGGCCTTCTTCTTGGCCTCGGCCTCGGCACGGGCTGCCTCCTCGGCGGCCTGGGCGGCGGCAAACTGGCGGCGCTCCTCCTCGCGTGCCTTCTCGGCGGCGATGCGCTCGCGCTCGGCCTCGGCGGCACGCGCCGCCTCCTCGGCGGCGGCAGCCTCCTCCTCAGCCTGCTTGGCGGCCTCGACTTCCTGGGCGCGGGCCTCGATCACCGAGGCAAGCTGCTTGCGGACCATGGCAACATAAGCGTCCTCCAGGGCGGAGGAAGCAGACTTAGCGGGAATCTTCATTTCGGCGAGGTGACCCATCAGTTCCTTGGAGGTCATGCCGAACTCTTTGGCCAGGGTGGACACACGGACTTTTGCCATATGACTTCACCTACCCTTTCTGGCACCTTGGGTGCCTAGAGACTGAACGAGCGTGGGATGTGCGCCGGAACCTGTCCAGCGCAACCGCGCGCTAGATCAGGTCCTCCGCATCATCGAAGGCGTCGGTGTCGTGGACACCGCAGAAACGGGAACCGGGACGGGCCTGGTTGCGGCACTGGATGCCGTCCTCGGACACGTACTCGCAGCGACGGGCGTCGTCATCCTCCTCGTCACCGATCAGGTCGGCGGCGGGCTCCTCGTGAACGGGAACGTTCTTGAGGATGTCGGCGGCAAGGGTCTCGGACTTAATGTCGATGTGCCAGCCGGTCAGGCGTGCGGCCAGGCGGGCGTTCTGGCCCTCCTTGCCAATGGCGAGCGAAAGCTGGTCGTCGGGCACGATGACGCCGGCATAGGCCTTCTCCTCGTCGATAAGGACGCGAGTGACCTTGGCGGGCGACAGGGCGTTGGCGACGTAGACGGCCGGATCGGCATCCCACAGGATGACGTCGACGCGCTCACCGCGCAGCTCACCCACGACGGCGCGCACACGGCTGCCCTTAGGACCGACGCAGGCGCCCACGGGATCCAGGCGGTCATCGAGCGAGTGGACGGCGACCTTGGAGCGCTGGCCGGGCTCGCGGGCGATCGACTTGATCTGGACGGTGCCCTCATAGATCTCGGGCACCTCCTGCTCAAACAGACGACGCATGAGCTCGGGGTGGGTACGCGAGATAACGATCGGCGGACGGCTGTGCTCGCCGCGGACCGGCGGAAGCGTGGAGTTGGGGTCGCGAACGTCAATGATCACGGCCTTGATGTGCTGGTTGTGCAGATAGCGCTCGCCCATGGGGCGCTCGTTGCGCTCGTTCTCGTAGCGGCGCTGATCAAAGTGCGGAAGCTCGGCCTCGACGCCTTCGCGGATCTTGACGATCGTAAAGTCGGGTGTGGACTGCAGTACGGTACCGCTGATGAGGTCGCCGATACGGCCGGAGAACTCCTCGTAGATCTGCTCGCGGGCGGAGTTGCGCACGATGGCGTTGATCTCGGCCTTGGCGTGCTGGGCGGCGATGCGGCTGGTGTTCTTGGGGGTGACGTCGATCTCCTCGAACTCGGTGAAGTTGCCCTCCTCGTCCATGGAATCGTCGATCGGCTCCAGGCGGTAGACATAGATCTTGCCGGTGGTGCGGTCGATGGTCACCTTGGCGCCCCACTCAAGATGCAGGATCTCGGCATAGCTCTTGGCGAGCGACTGCTCCAGGCGGTCGATCAGGTAGAGCTGGTCGATGTGCTTCTCCTGGCACAGCTCCATGAGAGCTTCCATCATGGTGAAATCGGCATCTGCCATGGTTAGTTCCCTTCCTTCACGCCCTTGAAGTCGAAGACCGGCTTCAAGGTGCACTTCTTTACGTCGTCAAATGCGATGGTGACCGCATCCTCGCCCTCGGGCTGAATGGTCACGCACGCGTCGGTGGCGGCGGCGATGGCGCCCTTGTAGGAACGGCGCCCCTCCATGGCCGTGGTGGTGAGCTCGACGTCCTCGCCCACGAAGCGGGCGAAGTCGGACGGGCGGCGCAGCGGACGCTTCATGCCCGGGGAGCTGACCTCGAGCGTGTAGGCGCTCGAAATGGGATCCAGGGCCTCGACGGTCTCGGACACCCAGGCGGTCTGGGCGGTGACCTCGTCGAGGTTGATGGGATCGCCCTCGAGCTTATCCAGGCGCACGCGCACGCACGGGGCCTTGGTGGCACCGACGACCTCGACGTCGACGATGTCGATGCCGTGCTCGGCGGCGCGGGCCTCCAGAGCATCGATGATGTCCTGCTCCACCTTGCTCTTGACCATGTGACACCTCACTTTCATGAAAAGGGAGCGCGGGCGAACCCGCACTCCCTTCACGTGACAACTTCATTTAGGTGGACTATAACACATTCCCAGCATACGAGGCAATTTTGCACAATGGAGCAAAGCTGTTCCCGCCCGCGTCCGCCACAAATTCCGCACAACGCAATTGTGGCTACAGGGCATTACAGACAACTTCGTGTAATCCAAGTGCGCTCCAATCAACCGTATTCATAGACGATTGTCATCAGGCGAGACCTCGCATTGAGCTGAATTGCCCTCTTGGCTCTCCTCCTCATCTGAGCTCATGCTGCGAGAGATAAGCGCGACAGCTTTTGACCAAAGCCAAAACATGGGACCCCAAAGCAGAACCACAAGAACGACACTCGTAAGGAATGGGTTCCTGCTAAACTCCGCCCCCACCGTCCCGAGCAATGAAAGAACTCCGAACTTCCATCCATGAATTGCCTTGCTTCCAATATAGGGGCCGATATCCTCGGAAAAAAGAATTCCCAGCGATGAGCCGATGAAGTTAACCAAAAGAAAAATTGAAACACACAGCACAACGCATACGAGCACATATGCAGGACCCGTCAGCTTCCTGGAACTCATGCGACTTGAAAGATATAACCGACGGCAGGATAAGGAGGACAGGAGCCATAGGCCAACAGAGAAAAAGACTTGAAGGATGCTTGCACCGCCCGTATACCTGAAAGCACGAATCCGCGCATCACCTGCGATTCTAGCGACATCCCACTTCGCTTCTTGTGATGCACGCCTTTCTTGCGGCGTTGCCTCATTCCATTCGTTCGTTCCTTCTTCGATGATTCTGTGGCGATTAAATACAGAAAGGCATTGGAAATCATACACAACATCGTATTGGATTTGAGCCAATCCAATACGAGTTGCATCATGCCCTCCCGAGAAAGCCCAGATTGCTATGATCGCCGCAATGACGGCGCAAACTGCGGCTGACGCGCCGCAAAGAACGCTAGCGGCGTCGATCGTGCGCTTCTGTGGGGAACTCATTCGTAGAACCTCCCGTTTGGGTACATCTCCGAATAGCACCTAGGGCACGTCAAGCCCCTCTCGCTTTGAATAGAGTCGATGAAGTCGATTTCTTTCCCGCAGACAACGCAAGCAGTCTTTCCATAGAACCCCTTCATGCAATCGACGCAGAAATTGCCATTCTTTCCCTCGATTTGATGCAACTGTTCGTCTGGAAATAAGTTCCGGCACCCGTCGCAATAGTGCTTTCCAGGATGGGAATCTAGGTACATGGCGCCTCCCATTCACATTGAGCGAACTATAAGGTCTACCTGTCAAGGTGGACCTTTACCGCACTATAGTGCGGTCGCGCGATCGACCGAAAGCCCCGGTAAACTTTGGGCAGGGCGAAGCAACACAGCGTTATCTTCGGCTGTCAAAAAACTTCTTCGGCGGTCCTGGCGACTGCTTTCCACCGCCTTGTGGGTAGAAAAATGTGGATCCGAAATTGTCATCCGGATCCACACCACGCTCTCTCATTCCGCAACGGAACAACGCGCTCTGCAGTTATTCCGCGGGTCGAGCTACTTTACGACCAGGTTCACAAGCTTGCCCGGCACGCAGATGGCCTTGACGACCGTCTTGCCCTCGATGTGCTTGGCAACGGCGGCCTCCGCGGCAGCCTGCATGGCGGCGGCATCGGCGCCCGCCGGCACCATCACGCGTGCGCGCATCTTGCCGAGCACCTGGACGGCGATCTCGACCTCGTCTGCCGCGGCCTCGGCAGCGTCGAACTCCGGCCACGGGGCGGTATAGACGCTCCCCTCGCGGCCGAGGGCGGCGTGCCACAGCTCCTCACAGGCGAACGGGCAGATCGGCGCCAGGACGGAGACGATGTCGCAGGCGACGAGCGCGGTAAGTGCGGCGTCGCGCTCCGCGACGGGCACGGCGTTGATATAGGCGCTCGCGGCGTTCACGAGCTCCATCATCGCCGAGATGGCCGTGTTGAACTGGCCGCGATCGAAGTCCTCGGTGCACTTGGCCAGCGTGCGATGGCGCTCGCGGTACAGCTCGAGCGCGGGCTTGGACAGGGCGCCCTTATCGAGCGAGCCGGCATCGCCCGCGGTCTCGGCCAGCTGCCAGACGATGCGCCAGGCGCGCTTGATGAAGCGGTTGGCGCCCTCGACGGCCTTGGGATCCCAGTCAAAGTCCTTCTCGGGCGGGGCGATAAACAGGATCGCCAGACGCATGGTGTCGGCGCCGTAGGGCTCGATAACCGAGCTCGGAGGCACGACGTTGCCCTTGGACTTGGACATGGTGTCGCCGTTCTCGTCCTTGACCATGCCCTGGCACAGCAGGTTGGTAAAGGGCTCGTCCACGCTGAGCAGACCCAGGTCGCGCAGCGCCTTGGTAAAGAAGCGGCTGTAGAGCAGGTGCAAAATGGCGTGCTCGATGCCGCCGATGTAGTTATCGACGGGCATCCAACGGTCTGCCGCCTCGCGGGAGAAGGGCAGCTCGGTGTTGTGCGGGTCGGTATAGCGCAGGTAATACCAGCTGGAGCAGGTGAAGGTGTCCATGGTATCGGTCTCGCGCTTGGCCGGGCGGCCGCAGACCGGGCAGGTAGTCTCGTAGAAGTCCTTGCACTCGGCGAGGGTCTCGCCGGCGCCCAGGTCCAGGTTCTCGGGCAGCGTCACCGGCAGCTGGTCCTCGGGCACGGGCACAATGCCGCAGTGCTTGCAATGGATGGCCGGGATGGGGTTGCCCCAATAGCGCTGACGGCTGATGAGCCAGTCGCGCAGGCGGAACTCGACCTTACGACGACCGCAGCCCATGGCCTCGAGGTCGGCCACGATGGCAGCCTCGCCCTCGGAGTGCTTACCGCCGCGCATGCCGGTGTACTTGCCGGACTGGACGAGCGTGCCCTCGGCAGCGTGGGCGCAATCCCAGTCGACGGTCTCGGCATGGAAGGTATCGATGGTCTCGCCACTGGCCTCAACGGCAGCGCGGTCGTCATCGTCCAGGATGATCGGGACGATCGGGAGGTCGTACTTGCGGGCAAACTCAAAGTCGCGCTGGTCGCCGCAGGGAACGGCCATGACGGCGCCGGTGCCGTAATCGGCAACGACATAGTCGGCAACCCACACAGGAACCTTCTCGCCGTTGACGGGGTTAACCACGTAGCGGCCCGTAAAGGCACCGTGCTTCTCGAGGGTGCCCTGGGCACGCTCGACGGCAGAGATATGCTTGGAGTCCTCGACGATCTTGGTCACGGCCTCCTCGTACTCCGTGCCCTCGACGAGCTCGTGCAGACGAGCGTACTCGGGAGCCAGGACAAAGAAGGAGACGCCAAAGAGCGTGTCGGCACGCGTGGTGAAGACGGTGATCTTGCCCTCGTCGCCCTCGATGGGATCGCCGTTGGCATCACACAGGGCAAAGTCGACCTCGGCGCCCTCGGAGCGGCCGATCCAGTTGGCCTGCATCTGCTTAACGCGCTCGGGCCAGCCGGGGAGCTTCTCCAGATCGTCGAGCAGCTCCTGGGAGTACTCGGTAATCTTGTAGTACCACTGCTCAAGGTCGCGCTTCTCGGGCTCGGTGCCGCAGCGCCAGCACTTGCCCTCGGTAACCTGCTCGTTGGCCAGAACGGTCTTACAGTTGGGGCACCAGTTGACCGGGTTCTTCTTGCGGTAGACCAGGCCCTTTTCCCACATCTTCTCAAAGATCCACTGACCCCAGCGGTAGTAGTCGGGGCTGCAGGTCTTGACCATGCGATCCAGATCGTAGGAGAAGCCCATGCGCTTCATCGTGGCGAGCGCCTGGTCCATGTTCTTATACGTCCAGGCGGCAGCCTGCGTGTTGTGCTTGATGGCGGCGTTCTCGGCGGGCAGGCCAAAGGCGTCAAAGCCAATGGGATGCAGCACGTCAAAGCCGCGCATGCGGGCCTGACGGGCCATGGCATCGCCGATGGTATAGTTGCGCGCGTGGCCCATGTGCAGGTCGCCCGAAGGATACGGGAACATCTCGAGCACATACTTCTTGGGCTTGCTGGCGTCGGTGTCGACGGCAAAGAGGTTGGAGTCCTCCCAGGCCTTCATCCACTTGGACTCAATGGCCTGCGCGTCGTAGGCAGGGATCTCGTCCTTATGATCTGTGCAATCGCACATATCAGCTCCTTTAATCTTAGCTGGGGTCAGTCGGCTTGGCTTTATTCGCTACTGCGGACAGTCCTGCGCAAGACGAAGAGCACATTAAGTGCTCTTCTTTGCGTGCGGAACTTGTAGCGAACAAAGCCAAGCCGACCGACCCTAAGGTTAACTTGACTGATGATAGCAAATACGACAAGCGAGATGCCTACGACTTGCAGGCATCTCGCTTTATCTTAATAACGTGGTTGGAACTCAACCTTTATGTGCGGCTCTTATCCTATCGATAAGACACAGACTGCTGCGAATCCTTGACGACTACGTCGTGGGCGCCGCCTTCGACGATCGAGGTCGAGCTCACCAGGGTCAGGCGTGCCTTTTTCTGGAGCTCGGGGATCGAGAGGGCACCGCAGTTGCACATCGTGGACTTGATCTTGTAGAGCGTGCCGCCCACGCCGTCCTTAAGGGAGCCGGCGTAGGGAACGTAGGAGTCGACGCCCTCGACGAAGCTGAGCTTCGCGGCGCCGCCCAGGTCGTAGCGCTGCCAGTTGCGGGCACGCGCAGAACCCTCGCCCCAGTACTCCTTCATGTACTGACCGTTGACGTTGACGCGCTCGGTCGGGCTCTCGTCAAAGCGGGCAAAGTAGCGGCCCAGCATCATAAAGTCGGCACCCATGGCAAGGGCGAGCGTCATGTGGTAGTCGTAGACGATACCGCCGTCGGAGCACACGGGCACGTAGACGCCGGTCTCCTCGTAGTACTCGTCGCGAGCGCGGCAGACGTCGATCAGCGCGGTGGCCTGGCCACGGCCGATACCCTTGGTCTCACGGGTGATGCAGATGGAACCGCCGCCGATACCCACCTTGATAAAGTCGGCACCGCAGTCGGCCAAAAAGCGGAAGCCCTCGGCGTCAACGACGTTGCCGGCACCGACCTTGACGTCCTCGCCGTAGTTGGCGCGGATCCACTCGATGGTGCGCTTCTGCCACTCGCTGAAGCCCTCGGAAGAGTCGATGCACAGGACATCGGCGCCGGCCTCGATGAGCAGCGGCACGCGCTCGGCATAGTCGCGGGTGTTGATGCCGGCGCCGACCATGTAGCGCTTGTCGCCGTCGAGCAGCTCGTTGGGGTTGGTCTTGTGGCTGTCGTAGTCCTTGCGGAAGACAATGCCCATAAGGTGATCGTTGTCGTCGACGATGGGCAGGGCGTTGAGCTTGTTGTCCCAGATGACGTCGTTGGCAACCTTGAGGCTGATGTTCTTGTCGCCCACGATGAGCTGCTCACGCGGGGTCATGAACTCGGAGACCTTCTTTTGGTGGTCATCGCGGCTGGGGCGATAGTCACGGCTGGTGACGATACCCAGGAGTTTGCCCTTGGGAGTGCCGTCGTCGGTGACCGGCATGGTGGAGTGACCGGTCTTCTCCTTGAGCTCGATGACCTGCTCCATGGTCATGTCGGGGGTCAGCGTGGAATCGGACTGAACGAAGCCGGCCTTGTGATCCTTGACGGCCTTGACCATGGCGGCCTCGGACTCGGGGGTCTGGGAACCGTAAATGAAGGACAGGCCACCCTCGGTAGCGAGCGCGACACCCATGTCGACGCCCGAGACGGACTGCATGATGGCGGAAACCATGGGGATGTTCAGGGTGATTGCCGGCTTCTCGCCGCGCTTAAAGCGGGTCAGCGGCGTCTTAAGAGAGACGTTGTTGGGGATGCACTGCGAGGACGAGTAACCAGGGACCAGCAGATACTCCGAAAACGTGTGGGACTCACCGGGAAAGAACGTAGCCATGTTTCTCCTTTTTCCATGCGACCGGTCGGCTGCAGGCCTCGTAGGACCCAGCCCAACCTTGGGCGCCCAATACTGGGGAAGTATCTTAACGCACTTTGACTGCTACAATGCATGATTTAAGAAGAGCACACGAGGGTTTGACGCAGGCTTTGCGTTTGCCCAGCAAACACTTTAGCGGAGAGACGTGGAGCGTATGGAGTACAAGACGACGGCGCGACTGGTCATTCGGTCGTGCGACAAGGATCTGCCGGGCGTGTTCGGCCACGGCTGCGTCTTGCTGCTGCAGGGTATCGCCCGCGAACACTCAATCAACCGTGCCGCAAAGAGCATGGGCATGGCATATTCCAAGGCCTGGCGCATTGTAAACGAGGCCGAGGGGCAGCTGGGGTGCAAGCTCATCGAGCGCGACGGCGCCCGCGGATCCACCCTCACCCCCGCCGGCGAGCGAGCCATAGCGGCCTACGAGGAGCTGCAGGCCGACATAAACCAGCTCATAGCTGCAAGGGCCAACGACCTGATCGACACCATCAAAGAGTAGCTAATTTGGGACGGGGCTTTTTTAGCTACCCATCCAGAGCATTCTTAACTCATAGCCAATAATTGACATTGGGTAGCTAAAAAAGCCCCGTCCCAAATTAGCTACTATCGGAGGGCGTTATCGAGGGCGGCGGCTACCGTCAGGGGATCGTCGGTGCCGGCGAAGAGGCGGATGGTGTCCCCCTGCTTGCCACGTGGGGCCGAAAGACGCGTCGTTGCACCGCCGGCGAACGACGTGCGAAACTCCCCCGGCAAAGCGTCGAACAACTCTCCCGCGCTACGCTTGATAAGGTCAAACTCAACTGCCGGGCCAAAGCCATGCTCGAGGATTCCCGTTGCAACCGCATGGTCAGGATGCGAGCTCAGCCCGGGATAGCGCACGTTGCGCACCATCTCGTTCGCAGCCAGATACTCGGCCAGCGCACGGGCGCGGTCGAAATGCGCCTGCATGCGAGCGTTAAGCGAGGAAAGCCCGCGCTCCAGCACGTCGGCCTCCTCAGCAGGCAAATCAAACTTGGCCAAGCCACAGCCCCCAAGCAGGGCATGCGCGCACTCAGCTGCGGCATCCACACGATGGCGCTTGAGCTGCGAGCGCGCCACCGATACAGCAACCAACTTGTGCGGAGAATCACCGGCACACACGCGATCGAGCGCCTCGAGCGACAGCGCAGCACCCAGCCGCAGCGGATCGCAGCCAAAAGCCGACGCCACCGTGTTATCCACCACGAGCAGCGCATGGACCTCGCGAGCCGCCCGACCCAGAGCGCGCAAATCGGGCACACGAAGGCCATGCCCGCCGATGGAGTTGACGAACCACCACAGGTGCGGCCCCTCGGCATCAAGCGAAGCATCAAAGCCCTCGGACGCGGCAGCAAACGCCGCAACCGACGGTTCCCCCACCATAGCCATGTCGCAGCCATCAAAGCCGCGCACAAAAGCTTTGGCAAAGTCATCCGCAAAGGCCACCAGGCGGTCACCGGGGCGCACAATCCCCAACAGCGCAAGCGCTGCCGGCGCATGCGAGGCTGCAACCAGTCGCGCCTCACGTGCGTTGGCCCTTGCAGCCCAAGCCTCTTCTAGCTGTTGCACGTCCACGTGGCACCGTCCCCTCAAAACAAAAGCCCACGATGCGGATGTTTCCCACATCGTGGGCAACGGCTGCAGTATAGCGCCAATAGGCGATTGCTCGCCTAGATGTTGAGCGCGTGGTAGGTCACATTCGCGCCAGCGGCATCAACGGACACGCCATAGGTCGCAGGGTAGATGCGCGTGGAAACTAATGAGCCACTTGAGGCATGTCTAGCGACAATCACTTCGCAGCCAGTAAAGCTAAACAAAGTAGCAGCATCCCCATCGTTACGCATGCCAGGGAAACAATCATCCAATCGCCGTCGCCGGTTTTGGCGAGAGCGGCGGCCGGTGTCGATGCGGGCTTGGTCTTCTTGGCAGTCTTGGTCGCAGGCGTCTTGGCGGAAGCAGGCACCGGCTTTTCGTCCGGCCCAGGAGCCGGATCGGGCATAGGCATGAGATCCTCGCTGGGCTTGTTCTCGTCCTTGGGTTTTTCTTCGCTACCGGACTTTGTATCCCCCGCGGATCACCGCCGGCGGACTCATCGGTACCGGGCCGGGTCTCCCCCGCCGGCGGATTGGCGCCCGTGGGCTCAATTACCACATGCTGCGTCACAGACCCGTTGGCATCAATCACGCTGGTGCGACCAAACGCCCCGCCCATCGGCGTCACAAACAGTGCAGAGGTAAGTGAACCGCTCTCGCAGGCAACGCCGGCTTTGGCGCCGGTCGCGTCCACCCAGGAGGCATCCACGGCAAACTGGCCATCGGAGGCGTACATACCAAGGAAGTGGCAATCGTCGCCTGATCCGCTGCCGGCGGCAACAACATGCGCACCGCCGCGTACGCTAACGGTGGCACCGCGCACGCCGGCCACCGAAGCATCGATCATGCCCCTGCCGTCAGCCCGGCCATCGACCAAGCAGCCGTCGATCACCAGCGCGCCCAACGCAAAGACACCGCACTGCGAACCCGTCGCGCGCAGCGAGTCCGCGCCGCAAAGCGTAAGGTTGCCCCACACCTCAAGGCCGCCTCGTGCACATGTCCGCATCCTCGGCCTGCGCCTCGTCCACAACATTTTGGCCCACCAGCGTTACCACCAGGTCGCCGTCCGCGCCAATGGCCTCGTCTGCGTAGCCGTTAAGCTGCAGATGGTCGGCATCGGTCCAGGCCCAGCCGGTGCCCGAGACACCCGGCTCGTCGTATGTTTGGCCCGCGATGGTAAGGCTATCCGCACCCGCGGCATAAGAAGGCCCGCCCAGCAAAACGCAAAGGCAGGCCATGGCAACAAACAGAAACTGAAGACGATGATGACTGGAAAAAACGACTGACATGGCCGCTCCGATCTCCACGGAAAGCCAATAGACCTGCACCAGAAAATGGCCTGGTAGCAGTATCTATTAGTGTATCGAGATTGGATCCGTGGCAAATCGAAGTACGCCGGGATAAGCGAACAATTCGGCGTAAATCGTTTTTGCAATCTGTGGACGGTGAGAGCGATGATTGACATCCCGGCAACGGACGACTTGGCCGGATAAAGTGCAGCGATTTGCCAGGTTAGCACGTCAGAACGCACCTCGTTGAACCGTTAAATCCGGAAGTATGCGGCAAATTTGAAACACGCCGACCACGCGGGAACACCGCGATCAATCTACCTGCGGGTTCTTTGGACAAAATAGGGTGTGTGCTCAGAGTTTCCAGAATTTGCCGCATACTTCCGGCATCGGTTCTCAAAGCTGCAGTTCTCATGCCCCGCTGCATTAAGGAGCAGACATGTGCTAGCTCGAGCTCAAACGTCAGACCATCAATTACAAATCGTAATTCTGTAGAGTTGAATACTTGATAAGCGAACGATAGCGTGGGTGTCCGGATTTAACAGCCCGCTTGTAAAGCTTGATATAGTTCTCAAATCCTATTTGCACGACGAATTCATTTCCGCGAAGAGCTTCAAATTCGTTCGGGCGTAAGTACGGGCGTGCCTGCTGGTCTATATATCCTGGCTTGCCCACTACAACAGCCTTTGAATAATCAATTCCGCATTTATTTTCGGTATCGGTAAAGAATGCGTACCCGTGGCGAATATGCGAGCGAAAAGGTATAGCCCACGTATGGTCCTCGATCTCGACCAAAAAGACGATGTAAGGACGATTTTGCTTTTGTTCCATCTCTTTGAACGGAGGGTTCGGATGATTCTGAGAAACAAGTCCGTCAAAAAGACAATATTAGAATTCAGGCCTATGGGACAAAATGTGTGTCCCGATAGAACATCGTTTTAATCCATTAATCCAGCCAGAACGGGTACGGGTCCCTGTGGTGGAGCCCCCCACACGGCCCTTTCGCCCCACTCCGGCCCTTCGTCCTCGCGCGACGGCGAGGCGGGGCAGGCGCTGATCAGGAAGTCGATGTCCGCGTCGGTCGGCATCGCGGCGAGCTTCTCGCGCGCCGTCCTCGCGTCCCCCGAGTGCGCGTGGCACCACCAGAACACCGCCTTCACGCGCTTGACCGACGTCAGCCCCCGGTGGTTGCGCAGGACGGCCCCCGGCTGCGAGTTCACCCCTCCCTCGATCACGTTGTTGGTCGACGGCAGCGGGCCGGCCTTGGCCAGGGCGGGGTCGAGGTAGGTGAACAGCGTCCCCGCCGACACCTTGTCGCCGTGTCGTCGCACCTCACCGTCGTCGACGCGCCGCGGGCAGTGCGCCTCCACCGCCGGGACCCCGACGAGGTCTTGCCGTTGCGCTTGGCCCGACCGCCGCAGTAGGGGCAATAGACGGCCTTCATGGACACCTCTTCCGAAAGGGTTTTTGACGGTTCCGGAAAAGGTTATCTGCCTGCGGGAACGATAGGCAACCGGACACACATTCTGTCCGAGAGGGTAATAGCGGGCACTGAATTCAAACGGCTGAAAAAGGGGCATCGACCTGTGCCGATGCCCCCAACGTGGACACACATTTTGTCCTATAAGCCTAATCTTTGCCGTCTCTCGTCACCAAAAAAGGCGACTGTCCATAGACGATCGCCTTTTCTTGTTTGGCTCTGTGCGTTTGTCTTAGGCGCGAGTCTTAATCTCCTCGGTCACCTTGGCCACAAACTCATCGACACTCATCTGAACGGTCTCGTTGGAACGATCGCGGACGGAGATATTGCCGGCCTCGACCTCCTTCTCGCCCAGGATGAGCATATAGGGCACGCGGTCGATGCTGCGGGCCTCGCGGATCTTGTAGCCGATCTTCTCGTCGCGGTCGTCGCAGACCACGCGAATGCCGGCCTCCTCCAGCTTGGCGCACACCTCGTGGGCATAGTCGCGGCTCTTCTCGGAGACCGGAAGCGCCTTGACCTGCACGGGAGCCAGCCAGGTGGGGAACTTGCCCGCAAAGTGCTCGATCAGAATGCCAATAAAGCGCTCGATGGAGCCAAAGCACACGCGGTGCAGCATAATGGGGCGCTTCTTGGTACCGTCGGCGTCCACGTACTCCAGATCAAAGTTGAGCGGCATCTGGAAGTCGAGCTGCACGGTACCGCACTGCCAGGTACGGCCGAGCGAGTCCTCCAGGTGGAAGTCGATCTTGGGGCCGTAGAAGGCGCCGTCGCCCTCGTTGACCTCGTAGTCCATGTGCAGCTGCTCAAGAGCGGTGCGCAGGCCCTCTTCGGCTCGTGCCCAGTCCTCGTCAGAACCCATGGAGTCCTCGGGGCGGGTGGAAAGCTCAACGTGATACTTAAAGCCAAACTTCTGGTACACGGAGTCGATAAGGTTGACCACGCCCACAATCTCGTCGGTCAGCTGGTCGGGGCGCACAAACAGGTGGGCATCGTCCTGGTTAAAGCAGCGCACGCGGAACAGGCCGTGCAGGGCTCCGCGCAGCTCATGACGGTGCACCAGGCCAATCTCGCCGGCACGGATGGGCAGCTCGCGGTAGGAGTGCGGCTTGGAGGCGTACACCAGCACGCCGCCCGGGCAGTTCATGGGCTTAATGCAGTACTCTTCGTCGTCGATGACGGTGGAGTACATGTTGTCCTTGTAGTGGTCCCAATGGCCCGAGGTCTTCCACAGCTGCTTGTTCATGATGAGCGGCGTGGAGATCTCCACGTAGCCGGCCTTGTGGTGGATCTCGCGCCAGTAGTCCAGCAGCGTGTTCTTAAGGATCATGCCGTTGGGCAGGAAGAACGGGAAGCCGGGGGCCTCGTCGCGCATCATAAAGAGGTCCATCTCGCGGCCGATCTTGCGGTGGTCGCGCTTCTTGGCCTCCTCCAGCATGTGCATGTGCTCGTCGAGCTCTTCCTTGGTGGCAAAGGCGACGCCGTTGATGCGGGTGAGCATCTTGTTGTCCTTGTCGCCCTTCCAGTAGGCGCCCGAGACGCCGGTGAGCTTAAAGGCCTTGAGGGCCTTGGTGTAGCAGATATGGGGGCCGACGCACATGTCGATGTAGTCGCCCTGCTGGTAGAAGGTGATGCGGGCGTCGTCGTCCAGGTCGCCGATGTGCTCGACCTTGTACTTCTCGCCGCGCTCCTCCATAAGGGCGATGGCCTCGGCGCGGGGCTTCTCGTACACGGTGAACTTGAGGTTCTCCTTGCAGATCTTCTTCATCTCGGCCTCGATCGCGGGGAAATCGTCCTCGCTGATCTTGACGCCCTCGGGCAGGTCGACGTCGTAGTAAAAGCCGTTGTCGGTCGCGGGGCCGTAGGCAAAATCGGCCTGGGGGTACAGGCGCTTAATGGCCTGCGCCATGATATGCGCGGCGGAGTGGCGGATGACGTGCGTGACCTCGTCCTGCGGGAGCTCGGCCACCGAACCGTCATTGTAGAGTGCCTTCATGGGTATGTTTTCTCCTCTCGGATGCCTGGTGCAAGTGCTGCTTGGCGCCGTGCGGTGTGCATTGCGCTTGCCGGCGCGTGCGTTTTGACTTGCATCATTATAGGCAGGTTACCTAGGTATACAAGCGCCCGCCGCACCTTAATGGCACGGCGGGCGATTTTCTACGCATGCTTCATCGTGTGGGGGCGGGGCTGCGTGCGGCTTGCGCGCGGCGCGCGGGGCCCGTGGCTTGCGGCCGGCCCGGCGATGGATGCGCTACTGGATGCGAGTTCGGCAGTAGGGGCAGACCTTCCAGTGTGCGTCGAGCGGGCGATGGCAGCTGGGGCACACGTTGCGAACCTGGGTGTCGCACACCGGGCAGACCACAAAGTCCTTCTCGATGGGCGCACCGCACTGCGGGCAGGTGCCGTACTGGGCAAGCTGACGCTCGCGCAAGGCCATGTCCAGCTCCTGCTCCTCGCGGTCGGCCGCATAGGAGTGCGGGCGCAGGACCAGGTAGGCGATGAGGCCTACAAACGGGATGAGGGCAATGATGCCCCATGCCACGTAAGCGCTGGCGCCGCGGCGACGGGCGTCAATAAACACATAGACGACCGACAGCACGTACAGGGCGATGATAAAGCCAACAAAGGCATAGATGACGCCCATAAGCTGCGGCGACATGAGCTCGGAGATGTACTTGGACATAAGGTGGGCCTTTCGGGGTAGTTACAACTCGAGTTAGTGTAACACGGGGGTTAACGATTTGGCAGGTCGCAGGCATGGGCAGATAGAAACATCTCAATCTGTAACAGGTGAGAGCGGAATCCGGGTCCAGATGTTACAGGATTAGACAAACCGTTCTCTCCCCGACTACAATCTCGATCTGTAACATCTTGGCTCCAGAATCAGTCCCTACTGTTACAGATCGAGATGAGCGGTGAGCCCTCCGTTAAATATCTCAATCTGTAACAACTAGGGGCCAGAACCCCTTCTATCTGTTACAGATCAAGACAAAGGAAAATGTCCAATCTCAATATCTCAATCTGTAACAACAACTCGGCAAAAACAGGTCTAACTGTTACAGATTTAGACATTCGAAACCGACTGATGGGTTCATCTAAATCTGTAACATCTAGACCCCAAAACGGTACCGAGATGTTACAGATCGAGACAGATGACCTCTCCCTGACTTTAAATCTCAATCTGTAACACATAGGAAATCTGTAACACATAGGACCGATTTTCTACTCTTACTGTTACAAATCAAGACAAACAGAGGGCCCGCCTGGCAAACGTCTCGATCTGTAATATCTGGAACCCAACTCTTCTGCTTACCGTTACAGAACGAGACAAACCTTTGATAACAGGGGTGCCAGACGAGGTCACCGATTGACCTGGGTCTCCCCTCGCCTGCCGTTGGCGGGTGTTGCGGGGCTGTTCGCCGCATTGCCGCTGCGCTGGGGGTGTGCAGACCGTAGGATAGTCCTATTGACAGCCTGTCAACTCGTCTGGGAGGCACTGTGACAGAAACGTTTGATATCGCGATTGTGGGCGCGGGCATCACCGGATGCGCCATCGCGCGGCAGCTCGCACGCTATGACCTGTCCATCTGCGTGGTCGAGGCGGCCAACGACATTGCCCTGGGCGCGTCGAAGGCCAACGGCGGCCTGGTGCACGCCGGCTACGATCCGGCGCCGGGCACGGTTAAGGCGCAGGTCAACGCCCGCGGCTGCGAGCTATATGGCACGTGGGCCCAGGAGCTGGGCTTTTTGTTTTGCCGCACCGGGTCCATGGTGCTGGGCTTTAGCGACCAAGACCGCGCGCAGCTGGAGCAGCTGCAAAGCAACGGGCTGGCAAACGGCGTACCCGAGTTGGCGATCATCGGGGCCGAGCGCATCCACGAGCTGGAGCCGCGCGCCAGCGCCCAGGCCACGTGCGCGCTGTGGTGTCCCTCGACCGGCTATGTCGATCCGTTTGAGGTCGCCATCGCCGCGATGGAAAACGCCGTAGCCAACGGCGTGACGTTTGTGCGCTCTGCACCGGTGGAGACGATCGAGGTAGCTCCCGGCGCTGGCGACAGGAGCGGCGACGGGACCGCTCGTTTTACGCTGGTAACACCGGCCGGTGATGTGCGCTGCCGCTATTTGATTAACGCGGCGGGCAACGGCGCCGCAGACATCACGCATATGGCGGGCGCCGAGGAGTTCCAGATGGTCTGGCGCCAGGGCAACATTGTGGTGCTGGACAAGGAGCCGCGCGCACTCATGCCGCTCTACCCCGTTCCCACGCCGGTTTCCAAGGGCGTCATCGTTACGGGCACCGTCCACGGCAACACGGTGATCACCGCGACGGCCGCTGTGCGCGAGGCGGGCGACACGCAGACCTATGCGGGCGACGTAAACGCGCTGCTGGGCGGCGCGCGCAAGCTGGTGCCCGATCTGGATACGCGCCGCGTGGTGCGAGCGTTTGCCGGCGGGCGTCCGGTCATTAAGGGAACGAACGACTTTTTTATTGGACAATCCGCCGTGGTGCCGGGGCTGTTCCAGGCGGCAGGCATTCAGTCGCCGGGCGTAGCGAGCGCTCCGGCCATTGCCGAGCGAATGGAGCAGGTGCTGCGCGAGGCGGGCGTTGCTTTGTGCGAGCGGGTCGATTGGGATCCGATTCGCCGTGCGCCGGACGACTTTGACCGCGCGCCGCTTGCGCGCAAGGAAGAGCTGATCGAGTCCGACCCCGCGTGGGGGCAGATTGTCTGCCGCTGCGAGACGGTGCCCGAGGCCGAGATCGTGGCCGCGATTCGACGCCGCCCGGGCGCAGTTTCGGTCGAGGGCGTCAAACGCCGCTGCCGTGCCGGCATGGGTCGGTGCCAGAGCGGCTTTTGCCAGAGCCGCGTGGTGCGGATTCTGGCCCGCGAGCTGGGCTGCGACCCCAGCGAGGTACCGTTGGAAGACGATGGCTCCTGGCTGGTAGAGGGACCGTTGAAGGGGGTGCGCTAGGATGGCAACGAGTATCGATATGGGTGCGGTATCGGGCGTCGAGTGCACTTGCGCAGATGCCGACAGGGCATCAATTGCTGCCGGCGCCGTGCAGACGCAGGCGTTCGACGTAGTCGTTATCGGCGGCGGACCTGCCGGCATGGCGGCCTCACTTGCCGCACACAAGGCCGGAGCGCGCGTGGCCATCGTGGAGCGCGAGCAGCACCTGGGCGGCATCCTGCGCCAGTGCATCCACCCGGGCTTTGGCCTCTCACACTTTAAGCAGGAACTGACCGGTCCCGAGTACGCACAGCGCTTTATCAACCAGGTGCGCGAAACCGATATCGCACTGTTCCTGGACAGTATGGTGATTGGGATCGACTCAAGCGAGGACAAAGTCGCAGGCACGGGCGCAAGTGGCGCGGCGAGCGAAGCCTCGGCACACACCGTCACGCTCATGAGCCCCGCCGGCATGTTGCAGCTCACCGGGCGCGCCGTCGTCCTTGCCATGGGGTGTCGCGAGCGCACGCGCAGCGAGATCAAGATTCCCGGCAGCCGCCCCGCCGGCGTGTTTACCGCCGGCCTGGCGCAGCGATACATCAACATCGACAACCTCAAGCCCGGCTCGCGCGCCGTCATTTTAGGCTCGGGCGACATTGGGCTCATCATGGCGCGTCGCTGCACGCTCGAGGGGATTTCGGTCGAGGGCGTGTACGAGCTTATGCCATACGCCAACGGCCTGCGCCGCAATGTGAAGAACTGCTTGGACGATTTTGGCATTCCGCTGCACCTTTCCACCACCGTCACACGCGTGATTGGGCACGACCGCGTGGAGGCCGTCGAGGTGAGCCAGGTCGACGAAAATCTGGCGCCCATTCCGGGGACCGAGCGCATCGTTCCGTGCGACACGCTGCTGCTTTCGGTAGGTTTGATTCCCGAGAACGAGCTTTCGGTAGGCGCGGGTGTTGAGCTTGACCCGCGCACGCGCGGCGCCGTGGTGGACCAGAGCCTGCAGACGGGCGTGCCGGGCATCTTTGCCTGCGGCAACGTGCTGCACGTGCACGACCTGGCCGATAACGTGACGGCCGAGTCCGAGCGTGCCGGTGCAGCCGCGGCGACGTACGCGCTGGGGACCGGCACGGATGTCGAGACGGGCGCTGGCTGCCAGCTCACGGTCTCCCCTGCCGACATTGCCGGCTACGCGCTGCCAGGACGCATTACGGCCGTGGCACTCACCAGGCTCAACTTCCGCGTGCGCCGGCCGGTCGATGCCGCCCGCGTGCGCATTCTGGCGGGCGACGAGGAACTGCTTACGGGCAAGGTCCGCGCGTTTAAACCGAGCGTTATGGAAAGCTTCCCGCTGCCGGCAAAGGTGATACAGCGAGCGCTCGACCTGGGTGCCAGCGAGATTATCCTTTCCGTCGAGCCCGTCGAGGAGGCATAGCCATGAGCACAAATGCGATCGAGACGCTACAGTTCAACTGCACCACCTGCCCATCCGAGTGCCTCCTTACGGTGGAAGTGGAGCGCGGGGCCGACGACCGCGTGGCGACGGTGCGCGCCGTGACCGGCAACAGCTGCCCGCGCGGCGATAAGTTCGCACATCAGGAGCTCACCTGCCCCATGCGCGTCCTCACTACCACCGTGGCAGTATCAGGCGGCGACGAGGCACTGCTGCCCGTGCGCACGGCCGAAGCCATCCCGCTCGAACTCCATGCCCAGACCATGGACCTCATCCGCGGCCTAGTGGTCAAAGTCCCCATCCGCATGGGCGATGTAGTCCTCCCCAACCTCCTAGACACCGGTACCGACCTCATCGCCAGCATGGACATCGACCCGGCCTAAGCAGCTCGTTTGGGACGGTGCTCTTTTAGCTACCCCGCATCCGCCCCGCCCCTCCTCAATTGCGGTGAAATAATTCCCGATTTCCGCCAAAACCCCGGCATCAAGGAACTATTCCACCGCAACTTGCCTTGGGATCGGTATTTAGCTTGTGCCTACTTTAGTGCCATTTCAAAACTATGCCGGATTACGGGGCTGATTCGGAGACCCCCACCCATACCGGCAATTTTCGATTTTTGATAAGCCTTCTACCTGCGGTTTTAATTTCGCTATTTTTCCCATGGTCAAGTAATACAGGTCCAGCCCCGTAATCCGCCATAGTTTTGAAACCAGCCCATTTGGGACGGGACCATATTGACTACTTTTACCTATCAGCTCGCATGTTTGACGCAGCTAAAATAGCCCCGTCCCAAATTGACTACCCTGGCATTGGGGATACCATGGTGGCAACCTAACGAAAGGACGATGTATGGCACATGTCGATGACCAGCGCGTGGCACGCGTGCTCGATGCGCTCGAGGCTCAGCACCCCGGCGCGCAGCTGCTCGTAAACGACCCGTGGTCGATTTATTACCTGACCGGCTTTTATGCCGATATGTTCGAGCGTTTTTGCGGCGTACTGCTCGCACGCGGTAGCGAGCCCGTGATCTTGGTCAACGCGCTGCATCAGCTGCCCGAGTATGACAATGCCCGCATCGCGTACCACACCGATACCGACGTCGTGGCCGACGCCATCGCTCGCGAGGTTGATCCGACCAAACCGCTCGGCATCGACACCGTCATGCGCTCCGGCTTCTTGATGCCCCTTATGGATCGTCATGCCGCGAGCGAATTCTTCCTAGGCGATTTTGCCGTGACCGCCGCGCGAACCTACAAAGACGCCGCCGAGCAGGAGCTTATGCGCGTGTCCTCGGCCGCTAACGACGCCGTGATGGCCGACGCGATCGAGCTCGTCCACGAAGGCGTGACAGAGCGCGAGATCGCCGACCAGATGCTTGGCCTGTATCGCAAGCACGATTGCGAGGGCTTTAGCTTTCCGCCCATCGTGAGCTTTGGCGCCAACGCCGGCGACCCGCACCACGAGCCAGACGATACGGTACTCAAGCGTGGCGACGTGGTGCTGTTCGACATTGGCGGGCGTCGCCGCAACTATTGCTCGGACATGACGCGCACGTTCTTTTGGGGCGAGCCGGACGAGGAGACGGCACGCATCTACGACATCGTGCGCCGCGCCAACGAGGCCGCTGAGGCGCTCATCGCACCGGGCGTGCGTATGTGCGATCTGGACCGTGCCGCGCGCGACGTGATTGAGGACGCGGGTTATGGCAAGCACTTTACGCACCGTCTGGGACACTCGATCGGCCTGCAAGACCACGAGCCGGGTGACGTCTCGCTCGTCAACGAGCAGGTCGTGGAGCCGGGCATGACGTTTTCCATCGAGCCGGGCATCTACCTCCCCGGCCGCACCGGCGTCCGCATCGAGGACCTTGCCCTGGTCACCGAGAGCGGCGTCGAGATCCTCAACGCCTACCCCCACGATCCGGTCCGCCTAGACTAGGCAATGCGGCAAAGGGACAGCCCCTTTGCCGCATCACATGAATGCCGCCACGAAATGGGCCTATCTACTACGTTTAACCCGCATGGGGCGACCATGCGGGTATTTTTTGAAAATTGGCAAGCCTTCTACCTGCGGTTTTGATTTTGCGATTCTCGGCATAGTTGAGGGTAGCCGGTCAAACGTAGTAGATAGGCCCATTTCGTGGCGAGCAGGCAAACTAGCTACCCTGCGGAAGGGATCTAGCGGAGCAGACCGGCAACTTCGCCGGCCAGGGTGATGGTGCCTGCTGCTACGAAGGGCTCGCCTGCGGCCTCAAAGGCTGCGAGGGCCTCGGACACGCTGGGGTACACGCCTGCGAGCTTATCGGAGTCCACCAGGGCAGCAAGCTCCTCCGCCGGCAGGGCACGATCGGAATCGGTCTGCGTGACGACCACGCGCGGGAAGGCCGGGATCAGCACGTCGACGATACCCGCCACGTCCTTGTCTGCCAGCGCGGCGCACAGCAACGTGGGGCGATTCTCTACGCACGGATCGATCTCATCCAAGGCGCTCACAAAGTTCTCGCAGCTCTGGGGGTTATGGCAGGCGTCGATCAGCTTGAGCGGGTCGGTTCCCAACACATCAAAACGGCCCGGCGTAGGGCAGCCCATAAGCGAAGCATCAAGCGCCTCGTGGTCGAGCTCGCGACCCAGATACCCCTCGCAGAGCATAATCGCGCACGCGGCATTCTGCGGCTGATACGCCGGCTTAACCATGCTCGACGTATAAATCGCACGCGGCGTGGTACAGCTAAACTCAACCGTATCGCCCACATGCGCCGGCACCTTGGTCGTGGCGTGGCTCACCACCAGCGGCACCACATCACACTCACGGCAACGGTTGTCCATAACGCGCTGAACGCTCGGCTCATGCGTGCCCTCGCCCAGCACAACCAGGCGTCCGGGCTTAATGACCGCAGCCTTCTCCCCCGCAATGGCCCCGAGCGTATCGCCCAGAATGCGCGTGTGATCGAGTCCGATACCCGTGATGGCAACGGCGACGGGATCGGTCGCGCTCGTGGCGTCCCAGCGACCGCCCATGCCGACCTCGAGCACGGCGACATCCACGCGAGCCTCGGCAAACACCACAAGCGCGGCGGCCGTCAGCAGGTCAAAAGGCGTGATGGTATAGGCACGCTCCCCCGCCACCACGCGGCGCGCATTCACTCGATGCCCCGCCTCAACAGCAGCAGAAACGCCACGGGCAAACGCCTCATCGCTCACGACGTGCCCATCGACCTCCATGCGCTCGGGATAGCGAACAAGCTGCGGCGACGTATAAAGCGCAGCCTTGAGCCCCTCGCCGCGAAGGATAGCAGCCGAAAAACGCGTGGTCGAAGTTTTGCCATTGGTACCGGCAACCTGAATGCAATCAAAGTACTCGTCCGGCCGCCCCAGCTCATCGAGCATATCGACAACTGTCTCGAGCAGAGGACCAGCATCCCCAGAAATCCGCCCCGTATCGGCAGCAAGCCCCACAGCTTCACCAAACGAAAGCAAATCAAACTCAAAAGGAACGGTATACAAGCCAGAACGCTTAGCCATAACCCAAAGTCCCCTCAACATAAAAAGAGGCCCGAATCAACAACGAGCCCCTCCCATTCAAAATATCAGCCAAACATCGCTCTGCAGCAGAATCAAGGCCACAACCAAGTGGCCTAACCCACCAGTTGCAAGCAACCACGTAACCGCCATGGGAGCGGTTTGGGGCTTTGCTCGATACAAGTTCCGCACGAGCCGAAGGCCACTTAATGTGGCCTTCGTGCGAGCAGGACTGTCCGCAGTAGCGAGCAAAGCCCCAAACCGCGTCCCCCAGTAACGCTTACGAGAAGTCAGCAACCTGAGCAGTCAGCGCCTCCAGGATCTCCTTGAGCTCAGCTGCACGGTCCCTCTTCTTCTGGACCACCGCGGGCGCGGCCTTGGCCACAAAGCCCTCGTTGGCGAGCGTCTTCTCGCAGCCGGCGAGCTCCTTCTGGGCCGCGACGATCTCCTTCTCCAGACGTGCCTTCTCGGCCGAAAGGTCAACCTTTCCCTCGAGCACCACAAAGACCTCGACGCCGCTGTCGACCACGGCGATACTCGCGGCCGGCTTCTCAACATCGGTACCCATGACCAGCGAGGCGGTATTGGCCAGCGGCTCGATGGTCGAGCGCAGGCTCTCGAGCTTCTCGATATCCTCGGCACCGGCACGCACGACCACGTCGAGCTCGGCCTTGGGGCTCAAGCGATAACGCGAACGCGTGGCGCGGGCGGCAGAAACGACGGTGCGACACAGCTCAAACGCGCGCTCGGCGTCCTCGTCGACATACTTGACATAGTCGGCAGGCTCGGGCCACTTGGCGATCATGAGCGCCTCGGCGCGGTCCACGTTGCCCTCGGCGTCCAGGTCGAGCACGCTCGCCGGCATGTTGTCCCAGATCTCCTCGGTGACAAACGGCATGAGCGGGTGCATCAGGCGAATAGAGGTATCGAGCACAAAGATCAGGTTTCGCTGCGCCTGCAGACGGCCCTCGCCCTTCAGGCGCGCCTTGGTGACTTCGACGTACCAGTCGCAGACCTCGTTCCAGAAGAACTGCTGAACGCCGCGGGCCATGTCGCCAAAGGTGTAGTTCTCGATGCCCTCGGTAACCATCTTGACGGCCTTGGCCAGACGGCTGAACATCCAGGCGTCGGCCGGCGTCTCCACGACGGGCTCGCCGGGCGTGTAGCCCTCCATGTTCATAAGCAGGAAGCGGCTCGCGTTCCAGATCTTGGTCACAAACGACTTGGCCTGCTCGGTACGCGGGCTGTCGATAAGCTTCTTGGTCTTCTTGTCGATGTTCGCGTCAAACTTGACGTCCTGGTTGTTGGTGCAGAGCGTCAGCAGGTTGTAACGCATGGCGTCGGCACCGTACATGCCAATGAGATCCATGGGGTCAACGCCGTTGCCCTTGGACTTGGACATACGGCTGCCGTCCTTGGCAAGAATCGTCGGGTAGATGACGACATCCTTAAACGGCACCTCGTCCAGGAAGTACAGCGAGCTCATGACCATGCGGGCGACCCACAGCGCGATGATGTCGCGCGCGGTGACGAGTGCCGTCGTGGGGTGATGTCCCTCGAGCAGCTCCGGCTTTTGGGGCCAGCCCTGCGTGGCGAAAGTCCACAGCTGCGAGCTGAACCAGGTGTCCAGCACGTTCTCGTCCTGATGCACGTGATGACCGCCGCACTTAGGGCACACGTCGGTGTCCTCGGTAAGGGCATCCTCCCAGCCGCAGTCCTCGCAGTAGAACACGGGAATACGGTGGCCCCACCACAGCTGGCGGCTGATGCACCAGTCCTTGAGGTTCTCCATCCAGGTGGTATAGGTCTGCGTCCAACGCGCGGGGTGGAAGGTCACCTTGCCGGAGTTGACGGCATCGAGCGCCGGCCCCTTGAGCTTGTCGACGGCCACAAACCACTGCTCGGACAGCCACGGCTCCAGTGCGGAGTCGCAACGGTAGCAGTGCATGACGGAGTGATCGTGATCCTCGACGTGATCGAGCAGGTCGTGCTCCTCAAACCACTTGATGACGGCCTCGCGGCACTCCTCGCGGGTCATGCCGGTAAACTCGCCGTAGCCCTCGACGACCACCGCATGCTCGTCAAAGATGTTGATCTGCGGCAAGTCGTGGGCCTGACCCATGGCGTAGTCGTTGGGGTCGTGGGCCGGGGTGACCTTGACAAAGCCGGAGCCAAAGTTGGCGTCGACATGCCAATCCTCAAAGATGGGGATCTCGCGGTCGACGATGGGGAGCTTGACGGTCTTACCCACAAAGGCGGCCTTCTCGGGGTCCTTCGGGGAGACAGCCACGCCCGTGTCGCCGAGCATGGTCTCGGGGCGCGTAGTGGCGACGACGATGTAGTCCTGGCCGTTGACCGGCTCGGTCAGCGGGTAGCGCAGGTGCCACAGGTGACCCTTCTCGTCCTTGTACTCGGCCTCGTCGTCCGAGATGGCGGTGGTGCAGTTGGGGCACCAGTTGACGATGCGCTTGCCGCGGTAGATCAGGCCGTCGTGGTACCAGTCGCAGAACACCTTGCGCACGGCCTGGGCGTAGTCCTCGTCCATGGTAAAGCGCTCGTTATCAAAGTCGACGGAGCAGCCCATACGCTTGATCTGCTCGACGATGATGCCGCCGTACTCGTGGGTCCAATCCCAGCAGGCGTCGACAAACTTATCGCGGCCGATCTCCAGGCGGCTGATGCCCTCGCTCTTGAGCTTCTTGTCGACCTTGGTCTGCGTGGCGATACCGGCGTGGTCGGTACCGAGCACCCAGCGGGTGGACCTACCGCGCATGCGGGCCATGCGGATGATGGCATCCTGGATGGAATCGTCGGTGGCGTGACCCATGTGGAGCTTGCCGGTCACGTTGGGAGGCGGAATGGTGACAGTGCAGTCGCCCACGCCCTCACGGCGCTTGTAGTAGCCGCCGTCGAGCCACTTCTGCAGGATCGCCGGCTCGTTGGTCGACGGATCGTAGTTTTTGGGCATCTCTTCCATATATCTCTCCCGTCCCACCGGGGAGGAATGTAGGCCCGCCAGGGTCTGCATTCCTCCCCTTAGGTATCAATTACTTCAGTCTGATACGACTTCGCTGAGGCTTAAACAAACACACAGAATAACACAGGTAGTTGGGGTTATTGCGTATATATAAAATAGCCTCCGACCGCGGGTGGTCGGAGGCTATTCAAATTCACATTTGCGAAACCTACCGTTTAGGGACAGGTTTTTTTGGTCGGTTTTATATGGGCAAACGTCATTCTCCCTGATAAAACCTGCCAAAATAAACCTGTCCCTTTTTGGCAGGTTTACCCGTAGATGCGCTGGGGCTGCTCGGTGCCCTTTACGGAGGCTTCGGTCACGATGACCTTGGCGACTCCTTCCTCGCTCGGCAGGTCGAACATCGTCTGCTGCAGCACGTCCTCGCAGATGGAGCGCAGGCCGCGGGCGCCGGTCTTGCGGGCAAGCGCCATGCGGGCAATCTCGTGCAGGGCGGCGTCCTCAAACTCAAGCTCAACGTCCTCGAGCTGGAACATCTTGCGGTACTGACGCACAACGGCGTTCTTTGGCTCGGTCAGGATCGACACCAGGTCGTCCTCGTCGAGCGCCTGTGTCTGGGTGACGACGGGCGTACGTCCCACAAACTCGGGAATCATACCAAAGGCGTTGAGGTCCTGCGGGAGCACCTGACGCAGCAGGTCGTTCTCGTCGACCGAGGTGGGGCCGGCGATCTCGGAGTTGAAGCCCACGCCCTTGTTGCCCACGCGATCGGCGATAATCTTGTCCAGACCCACAAAGGCACCGCCGCAGATAAACAAGATATTGGTCGTGTCGATCTGCAGCAGCTCCTGCTGGGGGTGCTTGCGGCCGCCGGTGGGCGGAACGCTTGCCACCGTGCCCTCAAGGATCTTAAGCAGCGCCTGCTGAACGCCCTCGCCCGAAACGTCGCGGGTGATGGAGAGGTTCTCGGCCTTGCGGGCGATCTTGTCGATCTCGTCCACGTAGATGATGCCGACCTGCGCACGCTCGATATCGCCATCGGCAGCATTGATGAGCTTGAGCAGGATGTTCTCCACGTCCTCGCCCACGTAACCGGCCTCGGTGAGTGCGGTGGCGTCGGCGATGGCAAACGGCACCTCGAGGATGCGCGCGAGCGTCTGGGCGAGCAAGGTCTTACCGGTACCGGTGGGACCGAGCAGCAAGATGTTGGACTTGGCGAGCTCCACCTCGTCCATATCGTCGTCGAGCCGCGAACCCGCACCCGAGGCCTCGTCAAAGGCCGAAAGCGCGGCGCCGCCCTCGATCACGCGACGGTAGTGGTTGTACACGGCAACCGACATGGCGCGCTTGGCGTCTTCCTGACCCATGACATAGGCCGAAAGCTCGTCATAGATCTCGTGCGGGGTCGGCACGTGCGTAATGACCTGACGCACGTCGTCCTCGAGCTCAAAGCCCTCGGCCTCGGGATCCATGGCAGGCTGCCCGGCAGCCTGACCGTGGTCGTTGAGGAAGCCCGGCAGCTTGCCGTTGCGGGCGGCATCCATAAAGTCCGAAGCCAGCGACTCCTCCAAGATCTCGGAGCAGGCGGCAACGCACTCGTCGCAGATAAAGATGTTGGTGGGGCCCTTTACAAGGCGGCGCACCTGACCCTGCTCTTTTCCGCAGAAGGAGCAGCGGATGGGGTTGCCGTTCTCGTCAAAGTTGTCCTGCATGTTACCGGCCATCCTAGGCGTCCTTCGCGGCAAGATCGCGCGAGGTGACGATACGGTCGATCAGGCCATAGTCGAGGGCCTCGGCAGCGGTCAGGTAGTTGTCGCGCTCGGTATCGGCCTGGACCTTCTCGATCGGCTGGCCCGAGGCGTCGGACAAGATCTGGTTGAGCTCGCGACGGGTCTTCTTGATCTCCTCGGCCACGATCTCGATCTCGGTCTGCTGACCCTGGGCACCGCCACTGGGCTGGTGAATCATGACCTTGGAGTGCGGCAGGCAGAAGCGCTTGCCCTTGGCGCCGGCCGAAAGCAGCACGGCGGCCATAGACGCGGCCATACCGACGCAAATGGTGGAGACCTGCGGCTTGATAAAGTTCATAGTGTCCAGAATCGCTAGGCCGGAGTAGACCTCGCCACCGGGCGAATTGATGTAGAGCGAGATATCCTTCTCGGCATCCTGGCTCTCAAGATGCAGCAGCTGGGCAACGACCAGGTTGGCGCTGACGGAGTTGATCTCCTCGCCCAAGAAGATGATGCGGTCGTTGAGCAGGCGCGAATAGATATCGTAGCTGCGCTCGCCGCGCGGCGTCTGCTCGATAACGTATGGCACGAGGGCGGAATCGAACTTAGCGATCATACGCATCTCCATTTCTCTCTTGCGGACCAAATTGGTTCTAGATAAACGTACGGTGCCCGCATGCTATGCATTGGCTGGCACCGTACGAAGCAACCGAATAACCGGTTTATAACTTTACCCCATCACGGGCGCCTGCATGCGCTCGCGGGAAAGGTGGCGAGAATTACTCGGCGTCCTTGGCGGTCTCGTCGACCTCGGTCACCTTGGCGTTCTCGACCAGGTGGTCGACGGCCTTGGAGCGACGGATGGACTCGCGGACGGCAGGCATGCGTCCATCGGCGATGAACTCGGCCTTGGAAGCCTCGACGTCCTTGACGCCGGCCTTCTCGAACTCGGCGTTGACGTCGTCCTCGGTGACCTCGATCTTGAGCTCACGGGCGAGGGCGTCGAGCGCCAGGGACTCACGGGCAACATCGTTGGCCTGCTTGTGCAGGTCGCCGATGAACTGCTCCATGGTCAGGCCGGAAGCGGGCAGCCAGGTGTCCAGCGTCATGCCGCGGGCAGCGAGGTTGGACAGGAAGTTCTGGCCAAGCTCCTCAAAGACAGACTGCTCGTAGTCGGCGTCCATCTCCTCGAGCTGCAGACGCTCGGCGAGAGCGGCGACGCAACGGTTCTCCTTCTCGGCCGGAAGGCGGGAAGCCTTGTCCTGCTCGATCTCGAGCTTGATGGCGTCGCGCATAGCGTCGATGCTGTCGAAGCCAAAGTCGGACTTGACGAGCTCGTCGGTGAGCTCGGGGGTGTTGCGGACCTTGATGCCCTTGACGGTGACCTCGACGGTGTGGGTCTCGGCCTCCTCGCCATCCTCGACCTCGTCGGTCCAGGTGACGGTCTTGACGTCGTCGACGTTAGCACCGATCAGAGCCTCGTTGAACTCCTTGGGGTTGCTGTCGCTACCGGCGATGAGCATGCGGCCCTCGGCAGCGAAGTTGTCGGCGTTCTCGACGGCCTTGAGGTCGACGGTAACGTAGTCCTCGGCCTCGACGGCACGATCCTCGACGTCCTCGAAGGTAGCGCGGTAGTTGAGGAGCATCTCGACCTGGTTGTTGATCTCGGACTCGGTGACCTCCGCGGGAGGCATCTCGATCTCGACGGCGTCGTAGGAGGAGAGCTCGGCGGCAGGACGCAGAGAGAACTCGACGGTGTAGGTGTAGTCCTCGTGATCCTTGGCGAGGTCGAGCTCCTTGTAGTCACCGTTCTTGGTGGGGACGATGTCCAGCTCGTTGAGGACGGCGGGCTCGTTGGCGGCGATCAGATCGTTGGTGGCCTGAGCGAGGGTGGCCTCGGCGCCAAGAGCAGCGTCGATGACCGGACGGGGAGCCTTGCCGGCACGGAAGCCCGGGAAGCGGTACTTCTTGGCGGTGTCCTTGTAGGCCTTCTTGATCGCGGCGTCGACGTCGGCGGCCGGGATGGTGACCGTAGCGGTGAGCTTGGCGTCCTTGACGTCAGAAGCGGTGATGTTCAACACGTTCCTCCTCATACTGCCCAGCTTATCTGAGGTGCTGGTACCTTTATGCAACAAAGTGTCGCGACGGCCGAGGCCGACGCAGGTGCGTTGGTGCGGGCGAAAGGACTCGAACCTTCACGGGAATCCCACCAGAACCTAAATCTGGCGCGTCTACCAATTCCGCCACGCCCGCATGAGCGCACAGACTAGGAATGATAGCAGATACGAACGGCAAGCGCACGCACACCTTTTTAGGCCCACGACCTCACCACGAGTTACAGCGGAACAGGGTAGCTAATTTGGGACGGGGCCTTTTTAGCTACCCCGCTTGTGGGGG
>NZ_JBNPLM010000006.1:0-91730 GCF_050313495.1 Collinsella sp. SGI.178
TACATATTTGTAACAGAGTCAGAATATCACCACATACTGCGCCCAACTAAAGAAATTCTCGACCGTTAACCGGAATTAGCCCCAAACCGTGCATAAAATGCGCTACTGTATTGAAAACGTTGGCCTGTTGTGCATAACCAGCCATAGCAACGGGCGGCGTTTCGATAGTTCGGATCGGATTGTCTCGACATATGTCCGACTGAACATTTCTTTGTCCTATCTCATAAGGAGGATGGCATGGCTGATTCTATGTTCCACCAGCCCGTTATGGGTCGTCGCGCCTTTGTCGGCGGTACCCTTGCTGCGAGCTCCATGGCTTTTCTTGCCGCATGCGGCAAGAAGGGCGGCGACGCTTCCGGTTCTGAGTCCGGTTCGACGCTGAACTTCTACATCAATAACCCGGTCTGCATCGACCCCTACAATGTCCAGGAGGACCAGGGCACTCAGGTCGAGTACCAGCTCTTTGACGCTCTGACCTCTTATGACGCCGAGAAGGGCGAGATCGTTCCGCTGGCTTGCGAGTCCTTCGAGGCCAACGACGACGCCACCGAGTTTACCTTCAAGATCAAGAAGGCCAAGTTCCACAACGGTGATGACGTTACCTCCAAGTCCTTTAAGCTCGGTTGGGAGCGTCTGGTCAGCACCAAGTCCGCTGTCGCTCAAGAGTATGGTCCTTCCGAGGTCTCCTATCACCTTTCCATGGTCGAGGGCTATGACGATCTGCTTGCCGGTAACACTACCGAGCTCACCGGTGTTACCTGCCCTGACGATGAGACCCTCGTCGTCAAGCTGTCTTCCGCTTACGCCGACTTCCCCTTCGTCGCCACCCACCCGGCTCTGGCCCCGGTTCCCGAGTGCGCCGAGTCCGATGCCAAGAGCTTCTACCTTGCCCCGATTGGTAACGGCCCGTTCATGATGGACGGCAAGTGGGAGGATGGTCAGGAGATCAACCTCAAGAAGTTCGACGATTACTATGGCGACAAGGCCAAGATCGATGGCATCCACTTCCAGGTCATCAAGGACATGGAGACTGCTTACAAGGAGTTCCAGGCCGGTAACCTCGACGTCTGCGACGTTCCCGTTGCTCAGATCGATGCCGCCAAGAAGGACCGTGGCGAGTCCAAGGATGGCTACACCATGAGCGACGGCGAGCGCATGCTGCTCGGTGCCGAGCCTTCCACCTACTATCTGACTTGCAACACCACGGCCGAGCCGTTCAACAACGCCGATCTGCGCAGGGGCATCTCCCTGGCCATCAACCGCGAGGCCATCTGCAAGACCATCTTCAAGGGTACCCGCACCCCCGCTGACGGCATTGTTCCTCCGGGTATCGATGGCTACAAGGAGGGCGCATGGGAGTTCTGCGCCTATGACGTCGACAAGGCTAACGAGTACCTCGACAAGGTTGCTCCTGCCGACGCCAACGGTGACCGTGGCATTAACGTGACTCTGTCCTACAACCAGGACGGTGGCCACAAGGAGATCATGGAGTCCATCATCGGCGACCTCGCCAAGGTTGGCATTACCGCCGTCTCCGATACCCCCGAGTGGTCTGCCCTGCTCGAACAGTATCAGAACCTCAACTATCAGTTCGGTCGTCTGGGCTGGATTGCCGACTACCCGATCATGGACAACTTCCTGTATCCGCTGTTCCACTCCGACTCCCTCGGTGGCGACAACCGTTCTGGTTACAACAACCCCGAGTTCGACGCCAAGGTCGACGAGGCCCGTACCGCGATTGACGACGAAGAGCGCGTCGCTAAGATGCAGGAGGCCGACGCAATCGTCGCTGCTGACTGCCCGGTCATCCCGCTGATGTTCTACACGCACACCCTCGCTGGTTCCGACCGCATCAAGCACCTCTATGTTGATCCGCAGAAGCATGCTGATCTGGGTACCGCTGAGCTCGCATAAGATTTGCAGCTTTGGTGAGGGTCAAGTTTTTACGTAGACCTCATGGGAAACATACAGTTCCCCCTAACCTGGGGTAAACTGGCTGATGGTAATTTTGGGATGCCGGTCTGGCGATCGGCATCCCATTTAGGTTAATCCCTAGATAGGGGAGTGGTATGGGTAAGTACATCGTTAAACGTGTGCTTCAGTTCATCCCGGTATTTTTGGGCGTTACGCTGATTCTGTTCGCCCTCCAGAATATCGTGCCGGGAGACCCGATCAAGCTGATCGGTGGAGACAAGGCTCTGTCCCCCGAGGTGGAGCTTCAGCTTCGCGTGCGCTATCACCTGGTCCAGTCGGACGAGGACGGCAACGCGATCCTTGACGAGAACGGCGACCCCGTTCAAACGTCGCTCGTGGACCGTTACTTGTATTACATGAACGGCCTGCTTCATGGCGATCTGGGTAATTCCTATCAGCGCAAGCTGCCGGTTACGGATATCTTTGCCCAAAAGTATCCGTATACGGTCAAACTTGCCGCGTGCGCCATCGTACTCGAGGCAATCATGGGTATCGGTGCGGGTATCATTTCGGCGGTAAAGCGTTACTCCTTCTGGGATATTTTGGTAACGCTGACCACGTCGATCCTCGTTGCCGTTCCTGCTTTCTGGCTCGGTATGCTGCTGCAGCTGTTCTTTGGCGTCATCCTCAAGGATGCCACCGGCGGCGCATTCTCCATGCCGATTTCGGGTGCCGGCGGTGCTAGCTCTCAGTATCAGGATTGGATGCACTATGTGCTTCCGACCATCACGCTTGCTTCGGTTTCGACCGCCTATGCTGCCCGCATCATGCGCTCGCAGTTGCTCGATGTCATGAACCAGGATTACATCCGTACGGCAAAGGCCAAGGGCCTCTCCAATCGCGCGATCATCATCAAGCATGCGCTTAAGAATGCACTCATCCCCGTCGTTACCTATATTGGTGTCGACTTTGGCGGTATGCTTTCGGGCGCCATCCTGACCGAGACGGTCTTTAACTGGCCCGGTATCGGCTATGAGGTCTATCGCGCCATTAGCATGCGCGACTGGCCCATCGTTATGGGCGGCGTTACGCTCATCGTCGTCGTCGTCATGGTGATCAACCTGCTCGTCGACATTAGCTATGCATTCCTCGACCCGCGCATCCGCCTTGGCGGTCCGTCGGATAAGGCCTAAGGGAGGTACGTCTCATGCAGGAAACTGATTCTCAGTCTCAGGAGCAGGCTACCGCCACCAAGGCCGCATCTGCTCCCGCCAAGTCCCGCACGCTGTGGGGCGACGCTTTTAAGCGTCTTCGTAAGAACAAGCTCGCCGTTATCGGTGTCTGCTGGATTGTCATCGTCGTTGTGGTTGCCCTGACCGCCGACCTGTGGGCTAAGCCCTGGCTCGGTTCGCCGACGGCTTCCGACTCGACCACCATGGCCGAGACGTCGCTGCTGGCTCCGTGTGCAGAGCACCCGTTTGGCACCGACTCCCTTGGCCGTGACATTCTCGTCCGCGTTATCTACGGTGCACGCGTTTCGCTGTCCGTCGGCATTATGGCCACTGCGATCTCCACGGTGATTGGTCTGGTCATGGGCGCTCTGGCCGGTTTCTACGGCGGCATCTGGGATACGATCATCATGCGCTGTGCGGACATCTTCCTTGCGTTCCCGTACGTGCTGTTCGTTGTCGCCATGATCGCCGTTATCGGCCGTGGTCTTCAGAACGTCTTTATCGCCATCGGTATTCTTGGCTGGCCTTCGATTGCGCGCGTCTTCCGATCCGCGATCTTGACGGTCAAGGAAAACGACTATGTTGACGCCGCGCGCGCGATGGGTGCATCTGATGCTCGTATCGTCGTGCGTCACATCTTCCCGAACTCCGTTGCCTCCATCGTGGTCTACGCGACTATGAACATTGGTGGCGCCATTCTGACCGAGTCCGCTCTGTCCTTCCTCGGCATGGGCGTTATTCCGCCTACGCCTTCGTGGGGCTCCATGATTCAGGACGGCCAGCAGTATCTTCTGACTGCTCCCTGGATGATGATCATGCCCGGTCTGGCAATTCTCTCGACGGTGCTCGCCTTCACCCTGCTGGGTGACGGTCTGCGCGACGCCCTCGACGTCAAGATGAAGGACGCATAAGGATGAAGAAGAACAAGAACTATGTGGACCTGAAGGACCAGCCGGTTCCCGAGGGCCAGCATCTGCTCGAGGTTGATGACCTTAAGATGTATTTCCACACCGAGGATGGCGTCGTTCGCGCTGTCGATGGTGTGTCCTACACGCTCGATCGTGGCGAGACCCTGGGTGTCGTCGGTGAGTCCGGCTCCGGTAAGTCCGTGACCGCCATGACCATCATGGGTCTTATCTCGATGCCTCCGGGAAAGATTGAGGGCGGTGACGTTCGCTATCGCGGACGTTCTATCCTCGAGATGACCGAGGAAGAGATGCAGCACATTCGTGGCAACGATATCGCGATGATCTTCCAGGATCCTATGACTTCCTTGAACCCGGTCTATAAGATCGGCAAGCAGGTGGGTGAGGGCCTTCGTCTGCACCGCGGCTACTCCAAGCAGGAGGCGCTCAAGCGCGCCACCGAGCTTTTGGACCTCGTTGGCATTCCCGAGCCCGAGAAACGCGTCAATGAGTATCCGCACCAGTTTTCTGGTGGTATGCGTCAGCGTGTCATGATTGCCATGGCCCTTGCCTGCGATCCCGATATTCTGATTGCCGACGAGCCCACGACTGCCCTGGACGTTACCATTCAGGCTCAGATTATTGAGCTTATGCAGGAAATGCAGGAGAAGAACGGCAACGCCATCATCATGATTACCCATGACCTGGGTGTTGTCGCCGATATGGCCGACAAGATCATGGTTATGTACGCCGGCCGTCCCGTCGAGTTCGGTACTGCTGAGGAAATCTTCTACGAGAGCCGTCACCCCTATACCTGGGGCCTGATTCGCTCCATCCCGGAGCAGGCCATCGATGAGAAGAAGCCGCTTACGCCGATTCACGGCAACCCGCCTTCGCTCATGAACCTGCCCGAGGGATGCGTGTTCTCGCCTCGTTGCCCCTATGCGACCGATAAGTGCCGCAAGCAGCGCCCCGAGCGTTTTGTCACCGAGTCCGGCCACTATTCTGCGTGTCATTATTCCGGTGACCCCGAGTTTCTCAAGAACGCCCCTGAGACGTCCCGCACGCGTAAGGATTCCAAGAAGGGAGGCGAGGCGTAAATGGCAGACAATAACGAGCGCACTCCGCTGCTGAAGGTCGAGCACCTCTCTAAGGAGTTCCCCGCAGAGTCCGGCATGTTCGCCAAGCGTTTTTCCAAGCGCGTCGTCTCTGCTGTAAACGACATCTCTTTTGAGATTTATCCTGGTGAGACCTTTGGTCTGGTTGGTGAGTCTGGTTGCGGTAAGTCCACTACGGGTCGCACCATCATGCGCCTGACCAAGCCGACCGCCGGTAAGGTGTTCTTCCAGGGTAAAGATGTTGCCGAAATGAGCAAGCATGAGATCAAGGATATGCGTCGCGAGATGCAGTTTATCTTCCAGGATCCTTATGCCTCGCTGAATCCTCGCATGACCATTGGCGAGATCGTCTCCGAACCCATGACCATTCACGGCGTGGGAACCAAGGAGGAGCGCATTGAGCGCGTCCGCGAGCTTCTCGACGTTGTCGGACTGAACCCCGAGCACATCAATCGCTATCCTCATGAGTTCTCGGGTGGCCAGCGTCAGCGTGTCGGCATTGCCCGCGCTTTTGCGCTGAAGCCCAAGCTGATTATCTGTGACGAACCGGTATCCGCTCTGGATGTGTCCATTCAGGCCCAGGTTCTGAACCTGCTTAAGGAACTGCAGGACAAGTTTGGTACGGCGTATCTGTTTATCGCCCACGACCTGTCCGTCGTTCAGCACATCTCCGATCGCGTTGCCGTTATGTATCTGGGTAAGGTGGTCGAGGTTTCTGACTGGAAGACGCTCTATAGCGAGCCTCACCACCCGTATACGCAGTCGCTGCTGTCTGCCGTGCCGGTTCCCGATCCGGATATCCAAAAGTCCCGTAAGCGCATCATCCTCGCCGGCGATCCGCCGTCACCGCTGGATCCGCCGACTGGCTGCCGTTTCCACACGCGCTGCCCGATCGCGCAGGGCATCTGCTCCGAGAAGCTTCCCGAGTTTAGGGAAGTCGCACCGGGCCACTGCTGCGCCTGCCACTTCGCCGAGCCGTTCCCGATCAAGGAATCGCACATCGACCTGTAGTCGGTTGTTTTCGTCCGGGCCTGCCCTGGTGTTGCTTTTCAGAACGTCCTCGGACATGTCGGAAGCCCCGCTGCGCGCTACGCGCTGCGGGGCTTCCTCCGTCCTGCGGAATGTTCTGAAAAGCAACACCAGGGCAGGCCCTGCGGCAACTCGGCAGGTGGAATGCGGTTCCCTGATCGCTCACTTAATCTAATGGGAAAGATAGCGAGGCCGGAGCTTTAGCTCCGGCCTCCTTATATAAGGGCTCGGCAAAGCCGAGCCACCAAATTTATATCAGCCCCAGAACATGTTTGAGAACTGTGCCTGAAGTACGTATTTGCAGGCCCCGAATCGGTGCTGCCTCCCGGCGCATTCCGCAGGGGGAGCGATATTTTGCAGCACGAAGTGCGTAGCAAAATATCGCTCGTGCCCGAGGACGCGCCGGGAGGCAACACCGATTCGGGGCCGGACATATAGATTTACCTGCGCATTTTCAAATTCGTAAACTTTTTTGAAAAAAGTGCTTGCACAGTTCTCGAATCATAGGTTATTATCTTCCTCGTTGAAAGCGCGGGTCCAACAAAACGAACTGCGAATCAACAACATAGCATGTCGGAGTGGCGGAATTGGCAGACGCGCTAGCTTGAGGTGCTAGTGACCGCTTTTTGGTCATGCGGGTTCAAGTCCCGCCTCCGACACCATCGCATTTGAGAAGCCTCTTCGGAGGCTTTTTTGTTACCGATAGACGGTGAGGTTCACGATGGAAACGCTTGAGCGCAATGAGTGGGTTGACGTTGCCCAATTGGTCGATATTACGAGCGATGCTGTCATTATCTGCGAGCTCGACGGAACCATTTTGCATGTAAACAATCGCTTGCTCGACTTGATCTGCGAGGAACGTTCCGATGTGATCAACGGGGACGTTAAAGATCTCTTGTACTCGTCAGCATTTGAACGCGCGACAGAACATCGTCTTCCTTTTGAGACCAATGGTACCGAGAGCGAGTTGATGCTTAAGCTCAGTGACGGCTCCTTTATTCCCGTCCTAGTTTGTGCCGGCTCGGTTACGCCGCCTCGTATCTTTGGCCGCCGTGCGCCGCGTGTCCTCGTGGCGCTCCATAGTATCGAAGAGCAGTATTCGCATGACCGTCAGCTCAAGCGTGCGCTTTCGGAGCTCAGAGTGGCGAATAAGCGCCTCTCGGGCACGTTGTCGGTCATTATGAGCACGATGGGCTCCGATGAGCTGCCTAGTTTGTTGGATACCGTTTTGAACCAGCTTGTAGGAACCCTCGATGCCTCGGGTGCTGCCATCTATTTTTCTGAGAGCGGCGGTTTTAAGCTTCGCGGTGTTTCCAAGGAGCTGTATGACAGCTACCTGCCCGAGTTTATGCCGTATGGTGCGGGTATCCCGACGTATGTGCTCCGTGAGTCTCGTGCCTGCCGCCTGTCGATTCAGCAGGACCTTGAGGGCGATAGGATTGCCTCGGGTATGTTCATGGACCTGGACAATCGTTCTAAGCACCTGCTACGCGTGCAAGATATGCCTCCATACCGCAGCGAGATATGTCTTCCCGTGTTTTATGGCACTCAGGTGCTCGGTGTGTTGGAGGTCGGTTGGAAACGTCCGCAGGCGCCGCTTGCCTATGATGTCAACGTGCTCGAGGTCATTTGCGATTATCTCTCCATCCAACTAGTCGGCATGGCATCGAGTCTACGTTCACGTCGCACGGCAGAGCTTGGCCGTTCTCTCAACGTGCTGCGCGATGAGTTGTTTGCCTATCTCGATGATCCTATTGCCGCCTCGCGTGCGGTATCGACCGAAATCTGCGCTGTGCTCAGTTGTCATTTCTGCCCCGTGGAGTATGATGCGGGCCTCGAAACCTATGTCATCGATTTTGAAGGCGGCAGTCGTGTGGCATTGCCGGGCGATCCGGAGTCACTCTTCTTTTCTGTCACGACGCCGGCGGCGCGCCTGGGGGCAATTTCCGATGGATTTGAGACATCGGTGCTGGGCGGGACGAGCGCCGACGACCTCAAACACGTGCGCCTTACGCGCGTAGACGAATCCACGACTATGGGCGCATGGTTGAGAGCCCACGGCCTGCCGTGTCAGGGACTTTATGTCGACTCCGGTATCGAGGCGGGGCGCTGCCACTCGGAGGCGGATGGTACGCGAAGCAACGATGCAATCGTGCCCGCTGATATCGCCAAGGGACCGACGAGGCGCGTTTTGCTGCTCCGTGATGGCAGCCAGGAGCCAATCGACGACCTTGAATACGACTACATGGTGCATTTGGCACACGACTTTGAGCTGATCTATGAGGGAGAGTCTCAAAAGCGTGAAGAGCGTCATATCGCTCAGACGCTTCAGATTGGCATGAGAAATTCGCTAGGCGACGTTCCGGGCATCGCAACCGATTCGGTATACCTGTCGGCAACGAATTCGGCGTTGGTTGGTGGTGACTTCTATACGCTTGTCCGTCTTCCCGACGATTGCGCCGTTATGATATTGGGCGATGTCTCCGGCAAAGGAATTGAGGCGGCGTCGATGTCGGCGCTCGTCAAGACGGCGTTGACGGCTTATGCCTGGGAGGGTGCGGGACCCGCTCGCATGGCCCGCTCGCTCAATAGCATGCTCATGGGCTTTTCGCGGGTCGAGACGTTTGTGACGGCGTTTATCGCCAAGATTGATCTTAAAGCGGGCCGTGCTACCTATTGCTCTGCGGGACATCCTCCCACTATGGTCATTAGGCCGTCGTCGACGCCGCATGGCGGAGGAGAGGCCTGCGGGGGAGAAGTGGAGCTCCTTGGGTGCCAATCGGGCGTGATCGGTGCCTTTGAGAGCATGGTGTACGAGACGGGCGTGTTTACGTTCGATCCTGGTGACATGCTGTTTATGTATACCGACGGAACGATCGAAGCACGCGACCGCTCGGGTGCTTTCTTTGGCGAGCAACGCCTGCGCGACCTTCTACTCTCTGTTTCGGGTGAGGGCGTATCGGGCATCTGCGGTAAGGTCTTGGGCGAGCTTGACCGCTTTACCGACTCGGCGCTGGACGATGACATTGCATTGGTGTCCCTTGAGTTTTTACGGGGTCGATCGTAGGTCGCGACGTTGGGCATACAGAATCCTAACGGTTGCAGAAAAGTGTGCATCGAGCGAGCTCTTTTGGGGAACCATGGTCGCATGAATGAGTGGAATGACATAGCGGTTTTGACGCCACCGGGCGATATCGATATCGCCTCGGTGCCCGAGCTGCGCCGACGGTTGGATAATTTAATCGACCGGGGCGTGCGCCGTGTTGTCATCAATTGCCAGACCGTGGCTTTTATCGACTCGACGGGTTTGGCGTTTTTGCTTACGCGTGCCAGAGAGCTTATGAGACGAGAAGGGCTGCTTTCGCTTGTTAACGCCTCCGATGAGGTCGTTCGCTTTTTGGAGATTGCCCGACTTGTCGACATCCTTCATGTTGCGGGTCCGGTGCGGGAGTCGATTCCCGCCATTCCGGTGGGGGAGTTGCCGCGATGGAGCAAGAGCGTCAAGGTGCAGCGAGGCATCGAGAATCTCCCGTATTATCGGCACCGTGTGGCCGAGCTTCTCGAATCGCTTCCCCTGAGGCGTGATGAGCGCTATGACGTCGCATTAGCGTTGGGGGAGGCATTGGGTAACGCATATGACCATGCGGGCGGTGTTGGCTGCATCCTGACGATTCAGGCCTATGGGGACCGTGTTGTGCTTGAGGTGCTTGATCGAGGCGCTGGCTATTCTATCGATGGGGCGAGCGAACCGATGGCATCCGAGGAACGCGGACGCGGTATCAAGCTTATGCGCATGCTCGTCGATAATGTGGAGGTTGCCCGTCGCACGGATGGTGCCGGCACACGCGTTCGGATGGTGAAGCTGTTTAGCTCGGCATTGGAATCGTGCGCTTAGCGCCTTGGGTTGACATGATTTTCCTGCGTGAACTTGCTTTGGGCAACTTTTTTGAAAAAAGTACTTGCGTCTTTTGGATAACTCGCGTAAATTAATAACCCGCAAGCGGACATGGCTCAGTTGGTAGAGCACAACCTTGCCAAGGTTGGGGTCGCGGGTTCGAGCCCCGTTGTCCGCTCCATTGCATTTCCGGACCGTTCTTAACGGTCCTTTTTCGGCGAAGTGGCCAAGTGGTAAGGCAGAGGCCTGCAAAGCCTTTACCCCCGGTTCGAATCCGGGCTTCGCCTCCAGGCAACATCCGGGCGCTCCGGCGCCCGTTTTGTTTTACATATGCGGACATGGCTCAGTTGGTAGAGCACAACCTTGCCAAGGTTGGGGTCGCGGGTTCGAGCCCCGTTGTCCGCTCCAAGCACAACAGCCCGACTACCACGGTAGCCGGGCTTTTTCGTACCCATTGCAGAGGCTCGAACCCGAGAGGGAGCGAGCGTTAAGCAAACGCGGAGCGTTTGTAGCGAGCTGGCGAGGTCGCCGGCAGGCGGCCGAAGCCGGTGCGGATCCGCGAAGCGGATACGCGGATGCCCCGTTGTCCGCTCCAAGTACAACAGCCCGACTACCACGGTAGCCGGGCTTTTTCGTACCCATTGCAGAGGCTCGAACCCGAGAGGGAGCGAGCGTCTTGGGGCGTGGCCGTGGCGTTGTTTGCCGCGAATATCAGCTTTGGGCGTATCATCGTGGGCATTACCCAGCAGATGGACTATCTTGAGCGGCTGGGCATCGAGGCCATCTGGCTGAGCCCGTTTTACCCATCGCCTCTTGTCGATGGTGGCTATGATGTGGCGGACTACTGCGATGTCGACCCACGTCTCGGCTCGCTTGACGACTTCGATGACATGGTCGCTGCGGCTCACGCACGCGGCATCAAGGTCATCGTCGACATCGTGCCCAATCATTCATCCAACCAGCACCCCTGGTTCAAAGCCGCTCTTGCCGCCGGCCCCGGATCGCCCGAGCGCGCCCGTTATATCTTCCGCGATGGTCGCGGCGAACATGGCGAGCTGCCTCCCACCAATTGGAATGCCAACTTTGGCGGCCCCGCCTGGACGCGTGCTGCGGACGGTCAGTGGTAGCTGCATATGTTTACGCCCGAGCGGCCGGACTTTGTCTGGTCATGCCCCGAGGTTCATGCGTTCTTTTGCGACGTCCTGACGTTTTGGAGCGATCGAGGCGTTGATGGCTTTCGCATTGATGTGGCGCACGGTCTCGCCAAGGACCTCGACCGCGATGACCTCGACCGGTGGCATCTCGCCGAGGGCGATGACATGGTTGACGACGGCACCCATCCGCTGTGGGACCGCAACGAGGTCCACGAGATCTATCGCGCGTGGCGACGCGCTATGCCCTGCTGCAAATCAAGGCGACGCGCTACCGCCAGATTGCGCTCGACTGGCTCTTACGCGACGGGTCGTCTTATGACGAGGACCGTGAACTCGGCGAGCGCCGCGCGCGGGCGGCCCTTTTGCTTGAGCTGGCGCTTCCGGGCTCGGCATACGTGTATCAGGGTGAGGAGTTCGGCCTTTTTGAGGTGGCTGATGTCTTCGTGAGGTTCGCGAGGGCGTCGCAAAACTTTTCAAAAAAAGTTCTTGCATAGGATGCGGGCATCACGTAAGATTAATCCCCGTAAGCGGACATGGCTCAGTTGGTAGAGCACAACCTTGCCAAGGTTGGGGTCGCGGGTTCGAGCCCCGTTGTCCGCTCCATTTGGGCGTTTAGCTCAGGGGGAGAGCGCTTCCCTGACACGGAAGAGGTCACAAGTTCAAATCTTGTAACGCCCACCAAATGTTCGCAGTCCAGAGGCTTTGCTTCTGGACTGTTTTGTTATAAACACACATAATATGCCGTCAAATTATCGACCTCGGTCGCTTTTTCACGTTGCATTTGCTGCCCAGCATAATTTGTCGTTATTGGCCTCTTGGTCTCGTGGGAGATGATTATTTTGATCATAACCGTGCACGTCGCCCGCGTTTCCATGGTTGACCTCCGCGCAATCTTTTATGGTGATCGGTTTTGGCGAGATTGCCTTCCAGGGAGGATTCGGAACGATTGAAGGCCGTACGTTCTTCGCGCGCTGGGCGGGCCTTGTCACAAAGGGGTGGGCTTTTGTGGTTATCGCCGGCGTGCTGCTCGATCCCTTTACAGCGGCTCTCGGCCGCATGATAGCTCGCGAAGAGAACTAATAGCTCCTCGCCTATCGAATGCCGGCGGACGGGGTGTCGGGGCTGTAGTCTTCCGAGCGTTTGCAGCCCTGTCACTCCGTCCGCCGGCATTCGACCGCAACATGTTGGTCAAGCATAATCTTTTGGATTCTTTTCGCGTGAGCGGCTTGGTTTTGGTAGGATTTGTCGGCGGCTTGACTAGGGGGTTTTATAATTGCCTTGCAGGTAGCCGCGTTGGTAACGTTTTACCGACTTGCCAAGAAACCCTCATAATTAATGTGTCTGTAAAATGACCAATTGCTTTGACCTGCTGAAACACTATATGTTGTGTTTGACCTAAAAAAAGAATACAGGATATAGAGGCGTCTTTGTCGTATGATAGATGGCGGACAGAGAACGAAGACCTTGTTCGTCCCATTTGGACACGCCTTTGAGCCGCTTGATCGGCCGCGAGGATTGTCCGCATGAGGACCTATGGTTTATCGAGAACACAGATTGCGCGACGGCGCCGCAAGACAGGGACAAGCCCTGCCAGGCATCGTTTGGCTCTGAAGCGCAATGGGATTACGACGCGAAAGAGGCAAGAGGATGAAGATCATCAAGCGCAGCGGCACCGAGGTTGCCTTTGACATCGATAAGATCGTCAATGCGATTCGCGCCGCCAACTTGGAGGTCGAGGAGGGCTCTCGTCTTACCGACCGCCAGGTGATCTACGCGGCGCAAAACGTCGCCGAGGCATGTGAGAAGGCCGGCCATACCGTATCGGTCGAGGAGATCCAGGATCTGGTCGAGGACGAGATCATGCGTCTCGACTGCTACGAGGTCGCTCGCCGCTACATCATCTATCGTTATGTTCAGAGCCTGAAGCGCCAAAAGAACACGACCGACGACAAGATCCTGTCGCTGATCGAGTGCAATAACGAAGAGGTTAAGCAGGAGAACTCCAATAAGAATCCGACCGTCAATTCCGTTCAGCGCGACTATATGGCCGGCGAGATTTCCAAGGACCTGACCCAACGCGTGCTGCTGCCCCAGGAGATCGTGGATGCCCATAATGAGGGCCTGATCCATTTCCACGATTCGGATTACTTTGCCCAGCACATGCACAACTGCGATCTGGTGAACCTGGAGGACATGCTCCAGAACGGCACCGTTATCTCGGGCACGCTGATCGAGAAGCCGCACAGCTTCTCGACCGCCTGCAACATCGCGACGCAGATTATCGCCCAGGTTGCTTCCTCCCAGTACGGCGGTCAGTCTATTTCGCTGACCCATCTCGCCCCGTTCGTTGAGGTGAGCCGTCAAAAGATTCGCGGCGAGGTCGCTCGCGAGCTTGAGGAGCTCGGTGTTTCGGCATCTGCCGAGAAGGTTCGCGAGGTCGTTGAGGAACGCCTGCGCGATGAGATTCGTCGCGGCGTCCAGACGATTCAGTATCAGGTCGTGACCCTTATGACCACGAATGGCCAGGCGCCGTTCGTGACGGTCTTTATGTATCTCAATGAGGCCCGTACGCCCCAGGAGAAGCACGACCTTGCCATGATTGTGGAGGAGACGCTTCGTCAACGCTATGAGGGCGTTAAGAACGAAGCCGGCGTGTGGATCACCCCGGCGTTTCCCAAGCTCATCTACGTGCTCGAGGACGATAACATCCGCGAGGATTCGCCGTACTTCTATCTGACCAAGCTCGCCGCCAAGTGCACCGCCAAGCGCATGGTGCCCGACTACATCTC
Organism: Collinsella sp. SGI.178; assembly: GCF_050313495.1. Lineage (NCBI taxonomy): Bacteria > Bacillati > Actinomycetota > Coriobacteriia > Coriobacteriales > Coriobacteriaceae > Collinsella > Collinsella sp. SGI.178. The sequence continues at coordinate 14,037 of NZ_JBNPLM010000006.1, forward strand.
CGAGAAGAAGATGCGCGAGCTCAAGCTGTCTAAGGGCGAGACCGCCGGCAACGGCGATTGCTATACCTGCATGGGTTGCCGCAGTTTCCTGACGCCCGACCGTTCGGGCAACGGCTTTAACAATGTCGCCAACGCTCTGAACTATGACCCGACCAAGCCTAAGTACTATGGTCGCTTTAACCAGGGTGTTGTGACCATCAACCTGCCCGATGTTGCGCTGAGCTCGCATCAGGACATGGACAAGTTCTGGAAGATCTTCGATGAGCGCCTTGAGCTGTGCCACCGCGCCCTGCTGTGCCGTCATGAGCGCCTGATGGGCACGCTTTCGGATGCTGCGCCGATTCTTTGGCAGTACGGTGCCTTGGCGCGCCTTAAGAAGGGCGAGACGATCGACAAGCTGCTCGTGGGCGGCTATTCCACCATTAGCCTGGGTTACGCCGGTCTGTATGAGTGCGTCAAGTACATGACGGGCCACAGCCACACCGAGAAGGAGGGCACGCCGTTTGCCATGGCCGTCATGCAGCACATGAACGACAAGTGCGCCGAGTGGAAGGCCGAAAGCGATATCGACTTCTCGCTGTACGGCACCCCGCTTGAGTCGACGACCTACAAGTTCGCCAAGTGCCTGCAGCGCCGTTTCGGCATTATCCCGGGCGTGACGGACAAGGGCTACATTACTAACAGCTATCACGTCCACGTGTCCGAGGAGATCGATGCCTTCGACAAGCTTAAGTTTGAGGGCATGTTCCAGCAGCTTTCGCCGGGCGGTGCTATCTCCTACGTTGAGGTTCCCAACATGCAGGACAACCTCAAGGCGGTCATTCGCGTAATGCAGTACATCTACGACAACATCATGTACGCCGAGCTCAACACCAAGAGCGATTACTGCCAGGTGTGCGGCTATGACGGCGAGATTCGCATTGTCGAGGACGATGGCAAACTGGTGTGGGAGTGCCCCAATTGCGGCAATCGTGACCAGGAGAAGATGAATGTCGCCCGTCGCACGTGCGGCTACATCGGTACCCAGTTCTGGAACCAGGGTCGAACCGAGGAGATCCGCGACCGCGTGCTGCATCTCTAATAACCATCCCAGGCTGCCCCGTAGCGAGGCCCCGGACCTTTGCTCGCTATTTCGGACAGTCCTGGCTCACGAACAGGAGGCGCCACTGGCGCCTCCTGTTCGTGCGGAACTCATATCGAGCAAAGGTCCGGGGCCTCGCTACGGGGCAGTCAAGTTGATGTAGCTGAGATGCAGCATGCGGTCTGCTCACTCCTCGAAGTTCTTGGCGGAAATAATTCGAGCTGCAGCTGCGATTTACTTGCTATGGCGGTTGAGTCGCAACCCAGTTTTTATTGGACCTCGAACCCCATACTCGATGTTCGCTTTGTTCACCGAGTGTCGCTCGCGAGGGATCTGGAGCATATCGTCCCGCCCGCAGTTTCGCAGGCCGAAGGCCGAGAATGTTTGAGGACGGGATGATATGCTCCAGACCCCCAGGAAGGTTACCTATGAACTACGCGAACATTAAGTATTTCGACATTGCTGATGGAGAAGGCGTTCGTACCTCTCTGTTTGTGAGTGGGTGCCGTCGTGGGTGCAAGAATTGTTTTAACTCCGTCGCGTGGGACTTTGCCGCGGGTGAACCGTTCGATCGTGCCGTCGAGGACAAAATCATCGAGAGTCTTGATCATCCCTTTATTGATGGCCTGACGATTCTGGGCGGGGAGCCTATGGAACCCGAGAACCAGGCGGGGCTCGTTGATTTTATCGAACGCGTGCGTGCGACCTACCCTGTGGAGTCTGGTAAGACCATTTGGTGCTTTACCGGTGATGTGCTCGAGGAACTAATGCCGGGCGGCCGTCACCATACCGACGTGACGGACCGTATCCTTGCTTGCCTCGACATGCTGGTAGACGGTCCGTTCGTTCAAGATCTGTACGATATCTCGTTGCGCTTTAGGGGCTCGAGTAATCAGCGCGTGATCGACATGAACGCCACGCGCGCTCGTGCTGCGCGCGAGGGCGTTGCGCTTTGCGACGCTGTGGAGCTTTGGCGGGACGATCCGGTCTATTCGACCCATACTATGTAGCTGGAAGAGGTTGCGTGCCAGCGTGGTACCATAGCGCGAACGCGAAATCGAAAAAAGTGAGGCCCAGATGGTCGATCAGGAAAAAGTCGAGACTGCTATTAAGCTGCTGCTTGAAGGTATAGGCGAGGACCCAACTCGTGAGGGCCTGCTGGAGACCCCGGCACGCGTCGCCCGTATGTATGGCGAGATTGCCGGCGGTATGGGCCGGAGTGCCGAGGAGCACCTGTCCAAAACCTTTGCCGTCGCTTCGAACGATTTGGTTATCGAGCGCGATATTACGTTTTACTCGCTGTGCGAGCACCATCTGCTGCCGTTTTATGGCAAGGCTGCGATCGGCTATATCCCTAACGGTCGCGTGGCGGGTCTGTCTAAGCTTGCTCGCACGGTTGAGGTCTATGCCCGTCGTCTGCAGCTGCAGGAGCAGCTGTGCGCGCAGGTTGCCGATGCCCTCATGGAATATCTTGCTCCCCAAGGGGCGATCGTGCTGATGGAAGCCGAGCATATGTGCATGACCATGCGCGGCGTGCAAAAGCCCGGTACCAAGACCGTAACGCTTGCTCGTCGCGGTGTCTTTGAGACCGATCCCGCGCTCGAGGAGCGATTCTTTAGGATGCTGGGCCGCTAACCATGAGAGTCGTCAACGACTTTACATCGAAGACCGATGAGGGGACGCCGCGTCGCGGCTTTATGGCTTCGGGCCTGACTCCCTTTGGCGCCATGCCTCGCATTGATTACATTTGTGCCAACGGGCTGTTCCGGCGGCACCTGGGCAACATTGCACAGTTGGAATCGGGGCGCATCTTTTGCCGCCACGGTATTGACCATCTGCTGGATGTCGCGCGCATTATGTGGATTAAGAATCTTGAGGAACAGCTCGAATTTGACCGCGAGGTCATCTACGCCACGGCACTTCTTCACGATATCGGCAAAGATGAACAGTATGAATCGGGTATATCCCATGATGTTGCAAGCGAGCGCGTCGCTGATGCGATTCTTGGCGGCATGCCCGATGACGTGGCATTTGATCCGGCCGATGCCGCGGCCATTAAGACGGCCATTTTAGGCCATAGAAAGCTGCGCGTGAACAGCCAACCGCTTGAGCGTCTGCTCTATGCAGCTGACAAAGCGTCGCGCGCCTGCTTTGCATGCCCCGCGCGCAATGCCTGCAACTGGAGCGATGATAAAAAGAACCTGTCGATTCGCGTGTAGTTGGTTTGCGCGGTCGGGGTTCTAAACGAAGGAGACGATCGCGATGACCAACAAGAAACTGCCCGAGAATGCAACCAAGACTGAAGGCGCCGAGCTCGCCCGCCGTGGAAGGGGCGAAATATCCACCGCAACGGCGGTGCCCCACGTGAGCTATGACGATCTGCGCCATGCCGATCGCATCACCGTTGAAGGTCTTGAGGTCTTTGCCAACCACGGCGTGTATCCCGAGGAGAACGCCCTGGGCCAGAAGTTCATCGTGTCCTTGGTGCTCTATGCCGACCTGCGTGCAGCAGGGGAGCACGATAACCTGGATGCCTCGATTGACTACGGCTCGGTGTGCCACGATGTCGATGGCTATCTGCGCGAGCATACGTTTAAGCTCATCGAGGCCGCAGCCGAGGGCGTGGCCCAGATGCTGCTACGTCGTTACCCTCTGCTGCTCGGCGTGCGTGTTAAGCTCGATAAGCCTTGGGCGCCCGTCGGTCTTCCCCTGGCAAGCTGCGGTGTCGAGATCGAGCGCGTGCGCTAACCGGTTCTAATACGTCTCTATGGGTGGCTGCTTGAGCCGCTGCGACAGAGCTCTATTGTTGGGGCAGTACGTGTCGAGCAGGGCGTGAAACCGCTGATTGTGGCTTGGCTCGAGCAAGTGGACGAGCTCGTGGGCGACAACCATGTCAAGGCACTCGACGGGGTAGGCGGCAAGCTCGCGTGCGATGCGAATGGCACCGGTTTTGGGCGTACACGAGCCCCAGCGCGTTTTCATGCTGCGCACGGAAACGCGGGAAGCGGCGACACCCATTGCGATTTCGTATGTGCGCACCATATCGCGCAGCGCCGTGGTGACCTCGGATGTATAGAGCTGGTCGATGCGGGCTTGGAGCTCATCGGGCGTTAGGCCGTCGAGGGCCGTGCGCTGCTTTGCCTGCGCGCGCCCACTTGGCTCGTCGGTACCCATAAAACTTGCGAAGGTGGCCTGTTTGGGTCGCGGTGCGGGTGATGCAAAGTTGTGATCGAGCGCATCTTGTACCGTGATGGGCTTGCCCCAAAGCGCAATGATGGACGAGGGGCTGAGCGGCTCTCGCTCCGTCGCCTGACGTTGCTCGCGCTGGGCAAGTCGGCTGATAATCCAGGCGCTGTTGCGCTTCACAAATGCTTCGATACACTCGCGGGTGGCACCGAGCGGTGCGCTTGCGTGGACCTCACCGCTCGATGTGACGCGTAGGTTGAAGTTCTTGACACGCTTTTTGGTAACGACTACGGGGATGGGCATCCCATCCGGTCGGGATACGGAAATCGTAAACTGCTGCGTCAAAAGCGGTCCTTCAGATTGGGGACGGGCCGGCATGTCGACCGTTCGGCATGCCGGAGCGCTCAAGGGATGTGAAATTAATAACGCTCAAAGAAGGCAAGCGCGTTGTCGCTGCAGAGCTTTTGCATCACGGTCTTGCCAAAATGCTTGGAAAGCATGTTCTGGAACTCGGGCATCTTGCTGGCATCGGAGAGGAAAGCGGGCACCGTGGCGCCGTCCCAGTCGCCGCCGAGCGCGATGACGTCCTCGCCGCCCAGGTCGAGCCAGTGCTCGATATGTGCCGCTAGCTGATCGAAGGTGACGTCTGCGGCGGTCTTGTCGGTTGCGTCGTTGGAAAGGAACTCGCTGCAGTAGTTGAGGCCGACGATGCCACCCATGTCGCGAATGGTGCGGAACTGGTCGTCGGTAAGGTTGCGTTTGGCGCCGCAAACCGCACGGGAGTTGGAGTGGCTGGCGACGAAGGGACGCGTGGCGCGGACGGCGACCTCGTCAAAGCACTCATCGTTGAGATGGGAGACGTCAAGCACCATGCCGGCGTGCTCCATCTGCGTAAGTGCCTCGATGCCGGCGGCGGTGAGGCCGGCGTGGGTATCGTGTCCGCTCGCGAGCGGCCCTTGCGCGTTCCAGCTGAGTGATGACATGAGTACGCCCAAGCTCTTGAGCACCTCGATCAGTGCGGGGTCCTCGGCAAAGAACGTGGCGTTTTCGATGGTGTGGATGCAGGCGACCTTGCCGTCCTTGAGCGCGGGGCGAATGTCAGCGGCGCTGCGCACGTTGACCATGCGATCGTGGTTGAGCATGGCCTGGCCGCTCATATGCGCCATGATCTGCGCCTGGAAGCGCGCGGCGTGGGCGGAGGGAATCTCGTCGGGGACAAACGTGGCGAAGCACTGTGCCCACGGCGTGTTGCCGATCTTTGTGAGCGAGATGGCGCAGGCGTTGCCCTCGATGAGGTCGAAATCTTGCGGATGCGTCTCGTCGCCGGGGAAATAACCGTCGGTTCCGGCGGTAAAGCGCAGGTCGAGATCGAGCGTGGCCCAGCCGATGCGGTCGGCGGTGTCGCAGTGTAGGTCAAATACGGGATATGCCATGGTTCCTCCGGTTGCAGCGTTTCTTTGCAAACTGTCTTCGAATTGTATGACTAGGGTATAGTTAGCGCCATACGTTCATGGCGGCCCGCGTTGTGTGCCGCCCTTATCACGGAGGTTTCCATGTCCAACCAGGGCAAGAAGGTCAAGACTCATTATCGTGGCACGCTCGACGATGGCACGCAGTTCGATAGCTCCTACGATCGCGGCGAGCCGCTGGAGTTCACCTGCGGTGCCGGTCAGATGATCAAGGGCTTCGATGCCGCTGTTGTCGACATGCAGGTGGGCGAGAAGAAGTCCGTGCACATTCCTGCTGCCGATGCCTACGGCGAGCACAATCCCGAGATGGTTATCACCTTCCCGGCCGAGCAGGTTCCCAACATCGAGCAGATCGAGAAGGGCATGAAGCTCTTCCTGTCCACGCCGAGCGGCATGCCTGTCCCTGCCGTTGTCATCGATGTGACGCCCGAGGCCGTGACGCTCGATGCTAACCACGAACTGGCCGGCAAGGATCTCAACTTTGATATCGAGCTCGTCGAGGTCGAGGGTTAGAGTATGCCTGAACGCTTGGTTTCGACGACATGCTTGGGAAATCTCAACGATCCGTCCTATGAACTCCTGCTTCGTCGGGAGCTGGGTGGCATCTTTGAAGTTGACGAGCTACTGCTCGATTGGGACCAGGCTGATGTATGCGCGTTTGCGGGCGTGACGGAGCTGGGGCGCACGGTCGATGTTCGGCTAGATGCTGCCGACGGTAGTCGTCTTGCCGACGGCGACGTGCTCGCCATCGACCGTTCAGGCATGGTGCCCGTGGCGGTTGTCGTGCGCCTGCGCAGCGCCGAGGTCTATTTGGTCGAAGTCGACCGCATGGATCCGATTGCGCTCGCGCATGCGTGCTGGGAGATCGGCAATATGCACGCGCCGCTTTTCCGAGGCGATTCGGACGAGCATACCGTGCGCATGTATACGCCGGTGCAGCCTGTTTTGGGCCGCATGCTCCGGGGCGTCGAGGGTGTTCGGCTCTCGGTGGTTAGCCGTGAACTCGATACGGACCGGCGTTTTGCGTCGAGTGCGGCGTATGCCGTTGTGAGCATGGCTCCCGACTTTACGATCGTAAAAAAGGCGCGCGGTTAACGTGCGTATGAGCAAGACGGACTTTGAGAGGCAGCTATTCAAAGTCCGTCTTGCTGTTGATGAGGTGCTGTGGGGGTAAGCATATGGGTCTTGAGGGAATCAAACTGATTGCATGCGATTTGGACGGCACGTTGCTGCATCCGGGGGAGTGCGAGCCGCGTTCCGAGGCCTTTGAGCTCATCGATGAGCTGCATCGTCGTGGCATCGTGTTTATGCCGGCGAGCGGCCGTCAATATGCGAGCTTGCGCTATCTGTTTGCCCCGGTGGCCGATGAGCTCGCCTATGTATGCGAAAACGGAGCCCTCGTGATGAGCGAGGGGCGTGCCGTTGTCAAGCGTTCCATGGAGCGTAACCTTGCTATGGATATCGCGAATGCCGTGGTTGCGTATCCCCATGCCGACGTGACCCTTTCCTGCGAGGGGCACCTCTACACCATAAGCGGCAACGATGCATTCGTCGACCATTTGCGCTACGAGATCCATTGCGATGTGGCGGTGGTCGACCGTCCCGAGGACATCGACGAGGACGTCATTAAGATCGCGTTTCAAACGCCCGAGACAGAGCAGCCGGCGGCGCTGGAGTATTTCGTCCGTCGCTTTGGCGACCGGGTCGATGTGATGACGTCGGGAACCGAATGGACCGACTTTATCGGCTTTGATTCGGGCAAGGGGTCCGCGCTTGCCGATTATGGTCGTGCGCTGGGGATCTCACCTAACGAAATGATGGCGTTTGGCGATAATGAAAACGACCGCGACATGCTCAACGTGGTGGGCCATCCCTATCTGATGGAGAGCTGCAATCCCAGCATGCGCGGTATCAACGACCGCGTCCGTTACGTGCGCACGGTCGAAGAAGAGCTGCGTCGCCTACTTGCTGAGTAGACATTTGGGACATGCCTGGAAATCTTCCTTTTGCCGCAATCGGTGAAAAGTTGATTTTAAGGCATGCCCCAAAATCTACCTACAGTTGGGGCAGAGGCCCTCGAAGATGGTGTAGTGCGAGCTGACGCTCCATCCGATTTGTTCGGATGCCCTGGCGTCGAGCTGGGTATTGAAGGGGAGCGGCACATCGATGACGCGGCCACACGAGGTGCAGATGATATGCGCATGCGGCTCGATGGCACGATCGAAGCGGCTGCCGCCCGGCGTTTTAATCGAGAGAATCTCCCCGGCATCGGCCAAGAGATTGAGGTTGCGGTAGACCGTACCGCGGCTGATTTTGTCATCCTGCGCGCGCACAGCGTTGTAGATCTCATCGGCGGTGGGATGGTTGTAGCTTTGGCGCACGGCATCAAGAACTAGCTTTCGCTGCCTAGTATTCCTTCTTTGCACCGCCATGCGCCTCGCCTCTTTTCTATTAACGGACGTAGGTAAATGATACCGTATTTAGCACACAATACTAATAATGAGGAGTGAAACCGTCTTCATTGGCAAGTGGGGCTCGGACCTGGGCGTCTACGAGGCGAAAACGCGTTCCCATGCGCTCGTAGGAGGCATGAAGCGCCTCGAGATGAGATAGGATGTTTGCCGGAGCTCCCTGTATCTCCATCTCGACTGAGCCGTCTTCCATGTTACCCACCCAGCCGGTGAGTGCGCGTGCCTGCGCGAGGTTGGTGTTGGTAAAGCGAAAACCAACGCCTTGGACCTGTCCCTCCCAGCGCAGGAAATAGCGCAGGGGAGTGTCTTGAGTGGCCTCGTCGCTTGCGAGCACAGTAAGCCTGCGGCGCAGCTCGAGCTCGACGCCAGAGGGCTTTTGGGGCTCGCGGCTGCCGCCGGCGACGCCCGAGAAAAGCTTGTCGAAAATACCCATCGCTAGGCCTGCTTGACAGAATCGGCGGGGAAGGTAATGCCGGCCTGTTGGCGCACGGCATCCATGATGCGCAGCGAGACAAGCGTGACATCGCGATAGTGGCCAAGCTCGTGACGTCCCGCCGGGGTCTCCCAAATCTCTTCCTTGACGTTATCGATGCCGCCGATGGCGGTGATAAAGTCTGCGAGTTCGTATTCCATGGTGTTGCTCGATTTGGGAAGGTCGAGCACGCGGCCGTTGTCGCTCTGTTCGCGCGGCGCCTCGGTCGCCGAGCCGCGTACGACATCGCCGCGATAGTCGATGCGGACGTTGCGGGGCGTGGACAGATGGTCAATCTGGATAGTGCCACGCTCGCCTTCGATCTGCGAGGGCAGTAGGTCATTCGTAATTTTGGAGTGCGCGAGCTCGACGGAGATACGGCCACCGCCGTAGCTGGCGAGGATGGAACCGCAGCCATCGATGGGGCCATGGGTGAGCTCTTGCGTGGTGGGGTCGAGCAGAGTAGCCATGCTCGTAAGGCCGGAGGGCATGCCGAAGATCTCGACCATGGGCTCGACGGTGTAGACGCCAATATCCATGAGGGAGCCCGAGGCCATGTGGCAGTCGAAGATGTTGGTGGCGCGTCCCGCGAGAACCTCGTTGTAGCGTGAAGAATACTTGCCAAAGCGCAGTGAGGCGCGACGAATGGGCGCAATCTCGCCCAGGGCGTCCTCGATGGCGTGGAAAGCGGGGTCATGGAGCGGGCGCATGGCCTCGAGGGCTACGACGCCCGCCGCCTCGGCGGCGCGGAAGACTTCCAGCGCCTGCGCCTCGGTGGCGCAGAAGGGCTTCTCGACGATGACGTGCTTGCCGCTGGCGATGCAGGCAAGGGCCTGCTCGTAGTGAAGTGCGTTTGGGCTGCCGATATAGACGGCGTCGACGTCGGCGGCTGCTGCAAGCTCATCAAGTGAAGTAAAGTTTCGTTCGCCGCCGTGCTCGGCAGTAAAGGCGGCGCCGCGCTCGGCGTTGCGCGAGAGCGTGCCTACGAATACAGCCTGGTCGTTGGCATTGACGACCTGGATAAAGTCGTCGGTGATCATGGATGTGCCGATGGTCGCGATGCGCAGCATACGTCCCCCTTGCGTTGTTTTGGTCTACAGGATGAGTGTAGCGCGTGGGGATATAAAGCTGCGCGAAAACGCTATTACAGGTCGCTCTCGTTAAAGCCGGTGTCGATATCGAGGTTGACTCCATCGGCCGCGGTGGTGGCGAGCTCGTCGCAGCGCTCGTTGAGCTCGTGGCCGGCATGCCCCTTAACCCAGATGAACTCCACCTTATGCTTGCTCTTTGCGGCAAGCAGGCGCTCCCACAGGTCGCGGTTCTTAACGGGCTGCTTGTTGGCAGTTTTCCACCCGCGCTTTTTCCAACCGTCGATCCAGTGCCTGTTAAAGGCGTTGACGACGTACTGCGAGTCGGAGTGGACCTCGACCTCGCAGGGACGGTTGAGTGCCTCGAGCGCCACGATGACCGCCATGAGCTCCATGCGGTTGTTGGTGGTCTTGGCGTAGCCACGCGAAAGCTCGGAGGTGAAGGTCTTGCCGGCGGGGTTGGTGTATTTGAGCACGGCGCCGTAGCCACCGCGTCCCGGATTGGATCGAGCCGAGCCGTCGGTATAGATGATGACCTTCACAGACTTCCTTTCGTCGAGTTCCCCTCTTGCGGCTGTCTATTGTAGCGCCCGGTCCATCCTGTTTTATGCGAGGCGCGCCGCTCCACAAGGATGGTGGAGACGTTGTCGCCAAGAAAGATGGGCGACCTGAATTGTCAAGAGCTAGAGGGCTTTTAAATCTGCCATTTCTATCCCGTCCCCAAATGGTTGGTTTTCGTGGATGATGCGTTCGAGTTCGTCGAGGTATTGCCGCAGCAGGGGAGAGGGCTTGCGCTCATCGTGCATGATGTAGCCCACGCGCATCATTGGGGCGTCTGCCAACGGGATCGATGCCATGCCCCATTGCATTTCATTGGAGAGGACACCGGTCGACAAAGTGTAACCGTTCGACGTGATGAGCAGATTGGTGAGCGTGCCACGGTCGGAAACGCGGATGTTGCGGTCGCAGGGGATATAGCTAAACGGCTCCTCGGCGTAATAGAAGGAGTTCGAGGTCCCCTGCTCAAAGCTGTAGCGCGTATAGGGCGTAAGGTCGGCAAGCGATAGCTGGGGGCGGCGTGCGAGCGGATGGCGCTCGCTAACGAAGACGTGGACCGTTGCATCGAAGAGGGGATGGAAGCTTGCGCGGGCGTCGGCGAAGGCCTTCTGCAGGACGCGGGCGTTAAAGTCATCCAGATACAGAATGCCGATATCGCTGCGAAATGCGCGGACGTCGTCGATGATCTGTGACGTGGTGGTCTCGCGCATGATGAACTCAAACTTACTGTCGCGGCAGCGCTCGACGACGTTGACAAAGGCCTCGACCGAAAAAGCGTAGTGCTGGGCCGAGACGGCAAGGCGTGCCTGGGGTGTGCCGCCGTCCTCGTAGCGGGCCTCGAGCATATCGGCCTGCTCTACGACCTGGCGCGCATAGCCTAAAAGCTCGGTGCCGTCGTTGGTGAGTGTGACGCCGCGGCTGGAGCGCGTAAAGATTTCCAGACGGAGCTCCTGCTCTAGGCTTTTGACGGCGTTGGAGATATTGGATTGCGCGGTATAGAGGCGCTGAGCTGCGGCGTTAATTGAGCCGGATTCTGCCACGGCGATAAGAAAACGAAGCTGCTGGAGGGTCATCGGCACCCGTCCTTTCGATAGCTATCTAAAAAACCGATAACAGGTTAGCGCTTTTAAGTGATTGACCGCGCGAAACAATGCTCGTACTATTCAAAACACACAAAGGCGGTAGGTAATTAAGCCGACCACGAGAACGGGATGTCAAAAGGAGGACCGCATATGAACTGCTTACTAAGACGAATGCCGGGCTCCTGCTTGCGCCCGTCGGCGTGATCAGGAGACGGCGACTTACTTCTCTTACTCTTATTACTTTTGTTCGATCAAGGAGATCATCATGAGCCAGTTTATCAACAACCCCGAGCACACCTTTGGTTTCGACACCCTGCAGCTGCACGTTGGCCAGGAGAGCGCCGACCCCGCATCCGATTCCCGTGCCGTGCCTATCTACCAGACCACGAGCTATGTGTTCCGCAACTCCCAGCACGCCGCTGACCGCTTTGGCCTTGCCGACGCCGGTAATATCTACGGTCGTCTGACCAACTCCACCCAGGGCGTCTTTGAGGACCGCATTGCCGCGCTCGAGGGCGGCGTTGCAGGTCTTGCCGTCGCCTCTGGCGCCGCCGCCATCACCTATACCCTGCAGGCCCTCGCTCAGGCCGGCGACCATGTGGTGGCCCAAAAGACCATCTACGGTGGTTCCTACAACCTGCTGGAGCACACGCTCTCCCAGTTTGGTGTCGAGACCACCTTCGTCGATGCCCACAACCTGAACGAGGTCGAGGGCGCCATCAGGGACAACACCACGGTCATTTACCTCGAGACGCTCGGTAACCCCAACTCCGATATCCCCAACATCGACGCTATCTCCGAGGTCGCTAAGAAGCATGGTCTTCCGGTTGTTGTCGATAACACCTTCGGCACCCCGTATCTGTTCCGTCCGCTGGAGCACGGCGCCGACATCGTCGTTCACTCTGCAACTAAGTTTATAGGCGGCCACGGCACCTCGTTGGGCGGCGTGATTATCGATGGCGGCAACTTTGACTGGAAGGCGAGCGGCAAGTATGCGCAGATCGCCGAGCCCAATCCCTCCTACCATGGCGTCTCGTTTACCGAGGCCGCCGGCCCCGCTGCCTTCGCGACCTATGTCCGTGCTATCTTGCTGCGTGACGAGGGCGCCTGCATTAGCCCGTTTAACGCCTGGGTCCTGCTCCAGGGCACCGAGACCCTGTCGCTGCGCGTTGACCGCCATGTCGAGAACACCAAGAAGGTCGTTGAGTTCCTGATCGGTGACGGCCATGTTGCCAAGGTGAACCACCCGAGCCTGCCCGAGCACCCCGACCATGAGCTGTACCAGAAGTATTTCCCCCGTGGCGGCGCCTCGATTTTCACCTTCGAGATCAAGGGCGGCCAGGAGGCTGCTTGGAAGTTCATCGACCACCTGCAGGTGTTCTCGCTGCTCGCCAACGTAGCCGACGTCAAGTCGCTCGTCGTGCACCCGGCTACCACCACGCACTCCCAACTCTCTTCCGAGGAGCTTGCCGAGCAGAACATTACGCCCTCTACAATCCGTCTTTCCATTGGTACCGAGAACGCCGAGGACATCATTTGGGATCTGAAGCAGGCCTTTGCCGCGCTGGACGAGTAAGGCGACTTGTGCAAGGGCCCCTTGCGACTCGATAGGTATAACTGCATAAAATGCCTGCTCAAGGCGCCTGCGCGAACAATGGTTGCGCAGGCGCCTTTTTTGCATAGGAAGGGCGATATTACAGGGTTTTTGGCATGCTTTATGCATGCGAGTTGTGGAAAACTCCTGTTGAGAGGATGTGAGTTTTACGCAAATGACGTGCACCTTTTGAGAAAAACCGCAGGTCGCGATTTACTCGGGGTACTATGCAGCGCGATCGAATCACACGCAGCTTAAACGCAGCAAAAACTCACTACGGAGGTTTCCAGCTACATGAGGATCGATTCACGAAAACCGAAGGCCGCCGCCCTTTCTGCCACGCTTGCCGTGGCGCTTTTAGTGGGTGCCGGCGTAACCGATGCCCACGCGGCAACACTGTCCGACGCGGTCGGATCCACGCCGTCCGAGGCGACCCTGATGCAGCCCGTCGACTATCGTAGCGACGGCTTTGGCTCCATGCAGGAGTGGAACGCCTCGATGGGGGCCAAGCGCGATTCCCTAGAGGTCCGCGCGCAGATCATCATGAACATGTACGGTGACTATGCCACCGATGACGAGCGCGCTGTACTGCAGGGTTGTATCGACGGTGCGGGCAGTCTTTTGACGATGGAGGAGGTCGACGCGAAGTCGGCCGAGCTCGACGAGCTTCGCTCCACGCTCGAGGATGCTAAGCGCGAGGCGCTCGAGGCTGCGGCCGTCGAGGCAGAAGCTGCCGAGGCCGTTCAGGCTTCGTATTACAACGCCGGCTCCGGCTCGTCTTACGCGTCTGCTGCGTATTACGCGAACGGCTCGGGCCTGACGCGCTCGAGCGGCGTCAATAACTACAACGGTCGTCGCGAGACCTATTACAGCAGCAACGTGTTGTATCACCACCGCACGGGTGAGTGGACGCTGGATTCCGAGGGCTTTTGGCGTGATTCCGACGGCTACTACGTGGTGGCTGCGAGCGATAAGTCCCAGGGCTCGACCTTTACGGGCTCTAAGGGCGAGTGCAAGGTCTACGATTCGGGTTGCGCAGCCGGAACTACCGATTACTACACCGGTTGGTAATCTGTCGGCATCGATTGCACATGATGGACGGGCGTCTTTACTGAGCTTTCGGGCAATGTAAAGTCGCCCGTTTTTATATGCATTTGGGTTAACAGAGCCCTTACCGTGGCACTACGTTGGGCATATGGGCGCGGGGCACACTAAGTCATGAGAAACAAGGTCTTTCTCGTGGAGGAAGTGATCCCATGAACGCTCGAGATGTCGCTATTGCCGTCGTTGCCCTTTTGATCGGATGTCTTGGTCCGACGGCGGCGTTAGTTGCCGGCTTGCAGTCCACTACGGGTGCTGGTCCTGTGGTTGTGAGCGCCTTGATTGCAGCGGCGCTGTTGGGAAGCGCCGGCGTGGTGCTTTGCCGCGATGACGAGGACGAGGTCCCGGAGTCGCAAAACGAGCCTCAGTTTTAGCCTCGGCCTAAATGCGACAGGCCTTCGCGAGCGATGGGATCCTCGCGAAGGCCTGTCTGCTTACATTGCGCGCGTCGCCGTGCGGGCGAGGCTACCAGCTGCTTTCTATTTCGCGAATCCTCTGGTAGAGCCAATCGTTTTGCGGCACTTGGATATCGTGTTTGGCGGCCAGGCGGCAGATGGTGCCCGCGAACTCCTCGACTTCGGTTTTACGTTGTGCGATGCGGTCCTGCGCCATCGAGGGCATGCCGGCGGGGTCGATTCCCTCGATGAGGTGCACCATCTGCGTCAGGTCTGCCTCGGTAAGCTCAACGCCCTCGGCGTTGGCGACCGCAAGTGTCTCGCGCATGGCGGAAACAAAGCAGCGACGCTGCTCGGAGTCCTGTTCCGTGGCGCTCCCGTAGGTCCCGCCATAGGCCATGCAGGTCTGGTTGATGCCATCGTTGAGCATGAGTTTGGCCCACATGCGGTGCACAATGTCGCTCTCGACGGTATGGGCGATGCCGCAGCGCGTGTAGAGCTCATCGATGGCGGTGACGGTTGCGGGCTCGGTGCCTGCTGCCGCGCCAAAGCGAATCTCGCCCGCATTGGTAAAGGTGAGCGCGCCGTTAAGGAATACGGCGTCCATGCCCTGGCAGATGCCCAGGACGGTGCGCTTCCAGCCAAAGCGCTCGGCTATTTTTTGCTCGCTCGTAATGCCGTTGCACAGCGAGGCGATGAGCGTGTTGGGTCCCACGACGCGCTCCATAGTCTTGAGTGCTTGGTTGAGCCCCGTCGTCTTGACCGTGAGAATGACCAGATCGGCGGGCGTTGCCTCGCTGGCGCGGACGGACTTGAGCGCGCAGGGCTTTCCGTTGACGGTGAGCGCATCGCCCACGTGGCGCTCGAAACGCGCGTCATCCATGACGTATTCGACGGCGTCATTGCCGAGGGCCTTGGCAATCATACTGCCGTAGAGCAGGCCGACGCCGCCCTTGCCGATAAAGGCGACCTTGTTGATCTGCATGTGAATCATCTCCTCACAAAAAGGCGCCCGCATATGGGGCGCCTGATGGATTGTATGCCGCTGGGGCATGTGGCGTACACCGGAGGCTGAATTTAGAAGAACAAATGCATGGGAACTTATGCCGCGGGGCAGATGGCAAAAACGCGCGCGGGATATCCAACGCCATCGCGCACCTTGGGGAAGGTGCAGAAGATGACGGCGCCCGTGGCGGGAAGCTCGTCCAGATGGTCCATGATCTCGATCTGGTAGCGGTCGACCGAGAGGGTGCATTGTTCGCCGGGATAGGGGTAGGCATCCTCGTGTGTGGTCACGCTCGCCTCCTTTCATCGGGCTTTTTGCTGATGTTAAAGCGGTGCCGTGACAGCTCGATTTCTGCTGCGTTACGATACGTTCTCGATTGCGATTCCACGATGTTTCGGCCGCGTGACCCTTGTGTTTCGCCTTGCCGGGGCGCTGATGGCGAAGGGAGGGGCCGTGCAATACCGCGTTGACCCCAAAAGTGGTAACCGAATATCCGCTCTGGGTCTGGGCTGCATGAGATTTCCTGGTGCGCCGGGACGTCCGGATGCGAAGACAGCCGATGCCATCATTTCCCGTGCGGTGGAGCAGGGGATTAATTATCTGGATACCGCGTATCTCTATCCCGGTAACGAGGCGTGCGTGGGCGCCTCGCTTGAGCGCTTGGGGCTGCGTGACCGGGTGTTGCTGGCGACGAAGTTGCCGCACGCTTCGTGCAAGTGCGCGGATGATTTCGACCGCATCTTCGACGAGCAACTGCGTCGGCTGCGGACCGACCATATCGACTACTACCTTATACACAACATCACCTCGCCCGCCCAGTGGGAACGTGTGGTGGCGTTGGGCATCGAGGACTGGATCGCGCGTCAAAAGGCGGCGGGGCGCATTCGCCAGATTGGTTTTTCGTATCACGGCAGCGCGGCGGATTTCCTGACGATGCTTGACGCATATGACTGGGATTTTTGCCAGATACAGTACAACTATGCCGGCGAGCGTTACCAAGCGGGAACGGCGGGGCTCATGGCCGCCGCCGAGCGAGGCCTCGCGGTGTTTGTGATGGAGCCGCTTTTGGGCGGACGCCTGGCGGGCAAGCTGCCGCCGCGGGCCCGCGCTGTGCTCGATAGCGCCCGTGACCCGCATTTGCGCACCCCTGCCGCCTGGGGGCTTTCGTGGGTGTGGAATCATCCTCAGGTGACGATGCTGCTTTCGGGTATGACCGATACCGCGCAGGTGGATGAGAACGCGGCGTTGGCTGATCGGGCCCTGCCGGATTCGATGACGGCTACTCAGCTCGATGCCATCGCGCACGTGCTGACGGAGTTTGAAAAATCGAATCGCGTGCCCTGCACGGGATGCGGCTATTGCATGCCGTGTCCTAAAGGCATCAATATTCCTGGGTGTTTTGCCGCCTACAACGCAAGCTATGCGCACAGCTGGTTTACGGGTCTATCGCAGTACTTTACGGCGAGTGCGGTGCGCACAAGCGAGCCCAAGTTGGTGAGCAATTGCGTCAAATGCGGCAAATGCGCGCGGCACTGCCCGCAGCATATCGATATTCCCGAGCGTCTCGACGATGTGCGCCGACGTTTCCAGCCTGGCCCCGTGACGGCGGCGCTTAAGGCCTTCGGCAAAACGCGCTCCTCATGACCCTTTTATAACTTGCGGTGGAATAGTTCCTGTTTGCGGCAGAATAAGGCATCAACAGGAACTATTTCACCGTAACTGATGAGGGGGAGCTGGGGATGCTGACGATTGGGTGTCACCTATCCACGACGAAGGGCTATCGGGCGATGGGGGAGACGGCGCTATCCATTGGCGCCAATACCTTTGCATTCTTTACGCGCAACCCGCGCGGCGGCAAGGCGAAAGACCTTGACATGGATGACGTGGCGGCCCTGCGCGAGCTTATGGAACAAAACGATTTTGGTCCCCTCGTGGCCCATGCTCCGTATACCTATAACCCCTGCTCGGCCAAAGAGCGGGCGCGCGAGTTTGCCCTGGAGGCCATGGTTGAGGATCTGCAGCGTATGGAAGCGCTGCCCGGTAACTACTACAATTTCCATCCCGGTGCGCATGTGGGACAGGGCTCCGACGCCGGCATTCAGATGATCGTCGACACCCTGTGCCAGGTGATGTTTGAGGGCCAGCAGACGACGGTGCTGTTCGAGACCATGGCCGGCAAGGGCACCGAGGTGGGCCGCAGCTTTGAGGAACTGGCGATCATCATCGAGGGCGTTGCTGACAGGCGCCCCGAGCTGTCGGCCAAGCTGGGCGTTTGCCTGGACACCTGCCATGTAAATGACGCCGGCTATGATATCGTCCAAGATCTTGACGGTGTGCTCGACGAGTTCGATCGTGTGGTGGGTATCGAGCGCCTGCGCGCTGTGCATATCAATGATTCCAAGAATCCCCGCGGTGCCCATAAGGACCGGCATGAGTGCATCGGCAAGGGTTACCTCGGCAGCGAGGAACTTGGCGGTGGAATGCAGGTTATGCAGAATATTGTATCGAATAGCCGCCTGCGATCACTGCCATTCATTTTGGAAACGCCGAACGAACTTGCAGGTTATGCAGCGGAAATTACGCTATTAAGGTCGTTACAGCAGTAATGACTGTCACAAAGCGAGTGTCCCATTCACGTTATGGGTTTGTTTCAATCAGTTTTCTAATTGCAGATTCTCTCACGCGGGTGCATAATAGCCCTCAGTTTTTGCAGGCCCCTGAATCACATGGGGCCATTGGAAGGAGACTGATTATGAAGCTGAAGAAGCTTGGCGCATTTGCCGCCACGGGCGCCATGGCGCTCGCCCTCGCACTGACGGGCTGCGGCTCGTCCAACGCCACCTCTGGTTCTGATGCCGGTTCCAGCAGCTCTGACGACGCTAAGGTCGAGAAGGTCGACGGCTCCAAGGAGTACGCGCTCGTCAAGGACGGTACGCTGACCGTCGGCACCTCTGCCGAGTACGCTCCGTTTGAGTACAAGGATGACAACGGCGATTATCAGGGCTTTGACCTTGAGCTCATCAAGGCTATCGGCGACAAGCTGGGCCTGGATGTCGAGTACGTCAACAACGACTTCGACACGCTCGTCCCCGGCGTCGCTTCGGGCACCAAGTATGACGTCTCCATTGCGGCTATCACCGACACGCCCGAGCGTGAGAAGGAAGTCGCTTTCTCCGATTCCTACTACATGGACGATCAGGCTATCGTGACCAAGGTCGATAACAC
This sequence comes from Collinsella sp. SGI.178, assembly GCF_050313495.1. NCBI lineage: Bacteria > Bacillati > Actinomycetota > Coriobacteriia > Coriobacteriales > Coriobacteriaceae > Collinsella > Collinsella sp. SGI.178. The sequence goes on from NZ_JBNPLM010000006.1 coordinate 32,765, forward strand.
CGACATCACGGCCGACAATTACAGCGAGAAGCTCAACAACGCCGACGCTACCATTATCGTCCAGTCTGGCTCGACCGCCGAGGCCTTTGCTCAGGAGAACTTCCCCAAGGCCAAGATCATCCCCTACAAGGACGCTACCGATTGCTTCAGCGCCCTGCAGTCCGACAAGGGCGATGCCGTAGTCACCAACCGCTCCGTTGCCAGCCAGCTGACCGCCGAGCAGTTCAACACCTGCCACACGGTTAAACAGATCAGCACCGGCGAGGAGTACGCCATTGCCATCAACCAGGGCAATACCAAGCTCAAGGACGACATCAACCAGGCCATCAAGGACCTGACCGACGACGGTACCGTTGACGCCCTCATGGCTAAGTACAACATCAAGTAAACAGATACTTGATTGCGTGTGGGCCCTTTCCGTTTAGCGGAGAGGGCCTTTGCGCTTCTCTCGACGGAGAGTGTTTCCGTCTCTTTTTGCCGGCAACTTCTACGATAGGAGCCACCTTGTCTCGACTGAACAAAGGGGCCGCGGAGCAGCGTTCTTCACTACCCGCGTTGCTCCAAAAGCTAGCCTGTGTCATGGCCGTGGCGCTCGCGCTGGTGTGTGTGGGGGCATCTGCGCCCTCGACTGCCCAAGCGCTTGAGACCGCAAAGATTACCGCCCGACCCAACACCGGTTCGGGCAGCGATGTGGTCGGCGGCACCGAGACACGCATTACCTGGGAAGTTCAGGCCGATGCCGACGAGGAGCTGAGCGGTCTTTCGCTGACGTTTGTCGACGGCACGACGTTTGGTACCGATGACACGCGATTGACGATGCTCTCGGGCGAGGACCTCATGGATCGCACACCCATGAAGCCCACGTGCACGGCTGATGGCCAGACGCTCAAGATCGACTTTGGCGAGACGGCGCCTGCCGGCGGCTTTTTCCGTGTCGAGGTATACGGCGTGACCTTCCCCGTCGAAGGCGGCGACGAGGCCTTTGGCGGCACCTATACGCTCGCCGACGGTTCGACCAAGAAGATTTCCAAGATTCCTTCCGTCGAGATTAAGGGCGTGACGGCCTTCGATAACTTCCAGGCCGATCTTAAGGAACAGTCGTGGGTCGAGGCTTGGAATTCCAATATGTTCCTGCGCCTGTTCTTGAACCCGGTCATTTTGGTCCAGAGCCTGCCGGTCGTATTTAAGGGCTTCCTTATGTCGCTCTCGATCGTGCTTGTGGCGTTTCCGCTGGCAATCCCCTTTGGCTTTGCCTTGTCGCTCATGCGCATCTCCAAGTCGCGCATCCTGCGCTGTCTTGCCGGCATTTACGTGAATATCATCCGTGGTACGCCGGCGTTCCTGCAGATCTATATCGCGTTCTTTGGCCTGCCACTTGCCGGCGTCAAGGTGGACGACTACGTCTTGGGCGTTATCGTCATGGCCATGAACTCGTCTGCGTACCTGTGCGAGATCTTCCGTGCCGGTATTCAGTCGATTCCCAAGGGCCAAAACGAGGCTGCCCGCTCGCTGGGCATGAATGCCTTCCAGACGTTGCTCTACGTTATGATTCCGCAGACGTTCCGCAATGTCCTGCCTACGCTGACCAGCGAGTTTATCCTGCTTTACAAGGATACGTCACTGCTCGCCGCCGTGGGCGTGGTCGAGATCGTCATGAATGCCCGCACCATCGTGGCGACGACGGGCTCCATCACGCCGTATGTGGTTGCCGCCCTGTTCTATCTGGTCATTACCCTGCCGCTTGCGCGCTTGGTGAGCGGTCTTGAGGCGAGGCTTCTGGGGACGGCCGAAACCAAAAAGAAGCGTCCCACCAAGAGCGCCGGACAGGTTGTCGCGACACCCGCCGATCATATTGCAGGTCTGTAAGGAGGTTCTATTATGAGCGAAACCAATAACTCGAACGAGGTCGTCGTCAGCATCAAGAATCTCCAGAAGGCCTTTGGCGATAACGTGGTCCTGCGCGACATCGATCTGGATGTGCACAAGGGCGAGGTCGTCGTGGTCCTGGGCCCCTCGGGCTCGGGCAAGTCGACGATGCTTCGCTGCATTAACCGTCTTGAGGAGCCCACGAGCGGCTCGATTGTCGTTGAGGGCGTGGATGTGTGCGCCAAGGGCGTCGACCTCAATAAGGTGCGTACGCACTTGGGCATGGTGTTTCAGCAGTTCAATCTGTTTCCGCACCTGTCGGTCAAAAAGAACGTCATGCTTGCGCAACAAAAGGTGCTCAAGCGCAGCAAGGAAGAGGCCGAGAAGATTGCCGTCGAGGAGCTGACCAAGGTCGGTCTGGCGGAGCGCATCGATTTTATGCCGAGCCAGCTTTCGGGCGGTCAACAGCAGCGCGTGGCCATCGCCCGCGCCCTGTCGATGAATCCGCACGTGATGCTCTTTGACGAGGCTACGTCGGCGCTTGATCCCGAGCTCGTCCGCGACGTCCTTGGCGTCATGCGCGATCTTGCGCGTGACGGCATGACGATGATCGTGGTGACGCACGAGATGGGCTTTGCCCGCGACGTCGCCGACCGCGTCGTCTTTATGGACGGCGGCGTTATCGTAGAGGAGGGCACGCCGAGCGAGGTCTTCGACCATCCTAAGAGCGAACGCACCAAGGCGTTTTTGGGCAATATCTCGTAGCTGCTTTATGTGGCTGACATAGCAGAAAACTGCAAACATCATTGTGCTTGCCGTAATTGCCGCCGGCTTATTTTTTTGGATTCCGGCGTATTGTCGCATCGACGCATGGCAAATGCTGTTGCGGCGATGGGGCGGGCAGAAAGAAGATCAAGAGGGTCGCGGTCGCGGACACCGATGTGTCTCACTACCCCTATAGCGATGAGCTGCTTATTGGCGGTATGAGCTGCCGCGGCTGCGCGCAAAATGTGACGAACGCCCTCAACGCTCTCGATGGCATTTGGGCCACGGTGACGTATACAGACCACACGGCGTGCATCCGTTCTAAAAACCCGATCGATCGTGAGGTACTTGAGGCTGCCGTGAGGGATGCGGGCTATTACGTCATAAAGCCGTAGGGCCGGGCGTACGCTTGCGCTTAGGCTCGGCCGCGCAGCTCGATGTCTTGGATATCGTCGAAGCCGATGGCGATGTCTCGGAGTTTGAGCAGCTTGAACGCGGGGAGCACTTCGTCGAGAATGCCGGTGCGGCTGCGATAGCCGTATGTATCGTAATAAGTAACGCGCACCAAGTCGCCGCGTTTGAGGCCCTCGAGCTTTTTTGAAAGCTCGAGGGCTTTTTCTTCCGTGAGTTCGCATTTGGGCTCAACAGAGATCTCTTGTTTGCGCACGAGCTCATAGTATCCCGTGAGGGCGGCAAAGGGCATAAACTGCGCGGCGCGGTTGGCGCGAACGGCACCGTTAGCGGTGAGCTTGGGGTCGGCGGAGCGACGTCTTCCCTCGGGGTCCGCCAGGCGTTCAAAAGGCGTCGGTGGCCGCATCGGCTGTTGTTGGGCCTTAGGCACGGTGTCCTCCTACCTGATCGTTGCGTTCGCGTGCGGTGGCGCCGGCGGTAAAGCTTAATCCCTTGACCAGGGCATTCTTGCCGTACTTGCCCTTCACGGCCAGAACGGCGCGGGCCAGGTCACGCTCGCGTTCATCGGCCTTAACATCGCTAAACAGATCGATGGTGGCAAATTCCTCGGGCATGAGGTTGCCAAAGCCCAAATTGATGCGCTTGACCGGTCGTTTGGGATCGACGGTCTGCGCCCAGAGCTCATCGAAATGGCCCATGATTTTCTTAAACGAATTGGTGCGCTCGGGCAGCTTGCGCGAAGCGTTAGAGTGCGCAAAGAGCGCGGCATAGCCGCCACGCGGTTTGCCGCCATGCTCTCCCACAAAGATGCCGTCGATTGCCTGTGCCTCGCGCACCAGACGGCGTCGTTCGCCATCGCGCTGGACGGGCTTGGGTGCACGGGGTGTGAGCTCGGGGCCGGCGGTTGCGGCGGGTTCGATGCTCGACGTGCTCGAACGCAAATGTCCGCATCCGTCTACATATTGCGCTGTGCCGCTGGCGTCGAGGCGGCGTATGTCGGCGCGCTCGCTCGCGTAGCCCACAAAGAGCGAGATGCTGTCGCAGACCACGTGCTTATCGACCAAGTCCAGTACGGCGGCATCGACCATCTCGCGCAAGACGGTGTAGGCCTGCTCGTAGGCATAACCCTTCGAGAGCACTTGTCCTGTGGTGGTTGAAGTTGCCTGCGGGCGATAGGCCTGAATATCGGCGATAGTTGTCGGCTCGCGCCCAAAGGCGTGGTCGATGAGATACTCGGCATTGACGCCGAGTTCGTCGTAAAGCAGGTTTTCGTCGAGCGCGGCGACGCCCATCAGATCGTATACCCCGTACTTTTCGAGGCGGGCTGCCACGCCGGGGCCGATGCCCCAGATATCGGTGATGGGGCGATGGGGCCAGATCTCCTTGCGAAAGGTCTCGTCGTCGAGTATGCCGATGCGGCTGGGTACGTGCTTAGCGGTAATGTCGAGCGCCACCTTGGCCTGGAATAGGTTGGGGCCGATGCCGGCTGTCGCCGTGATGCCGGTGCGCGCGAGGACCTCATCGCGCAGCATGCAGGCAAAGCTTTTGGCATTGGTATGGTAGAGCTCTAGATAGGGTGTCACGTCGATAAAGCACTCGTCAATTGAGTAGACGTGAACGTCTTGCGGACTGACGTATTCCAGGTAGATACCGTAGATCTGCGCCGACACCTCCATGTAGTGCTGCATGCGCGGTACGGCCTTGATGTAGTCGATGCCGTCGGGAATCTCAAACAGACGGCAGCGGTTGTGTATCCCGAGGTCTTTCATGGCCTGGGTAATGGCGAGGCAGATGGTCGTACGCCCGCGTGATTCGTCGGCAACGACCAGGCGGGTGGTGAGCGGATCGAGCCCGCGGTCGACGCACTCGACGCTGGCATAAAACGTCTTGAGGTCGATGCAGATATAGGTGTGACGCCCGTGCCCCACGCGTCCTCCCATCAAACACATGTTCTTATCGAATGCATGTTCGATAATACCCGCTCGTCCGGACATCGTCAAAACCTGCCAAAAAGGGACAGGTTTATTTTGGTAGGTAAAACGCTTGACCGACCAAAACAAACCTGTCCCTTTTTGGCAGGTATGGTCGGGCGGTTGCATCGGGTTTTAACGCAGCTCTAAAGAGCGCGAAACAGCCCGGAAAACCTCGCTTCGTAGCATGAGCCTAACGATCGATACCACCATAAAGCACGGAAGGGTTGTGGGGATAATGGTCAACTATGGGTTTGGTATGCCGACGCGCCTTGTTGCGGATGGAGACGTGGCTCGCTGGTGTGGACGATTGGTCGCTCACTACGGCGGCACCAAGGCGCTGGTGGTGCTGGGTGGCGACAAACATACGCGCGATGAGCTTGTCTCGGCGGCGCTCGGCTCGCTTGACCGAGCTCTGCTCGAGCGCGTGCTTTTTCGTTGCGGCTCGGTTGAGGGCGACGGGGGAGACGAGCTGATCGACGAAGCTGTGGCCCTGGCGACCGACGAAGGCGTGGACTTTGTCCTGGCGATCGGCGATGCCGATACTGCTGGCTTTGCGCGCGAACTCGCGCGTCGCATGGCGGCGCTCGATGCCGGCGAAGACGGTTTTGTCCCTTATGGATGTATTGTCTCGGAGGGCAAAGTGCCTGCCGTCGTGGGGGCCGGCGAGGTTCCCGTTTTTGCCATCATCGCGCCCGAACTGCTTGAGGGCATTGGGTCTCCTCTGCGTGAGTTGCTCGGCAGCGTGTGCGCCGCGGCCTAATGTCTGCCATAAAGAGATGGGCTATTTTTGGTAGGTAAAGCGTTTGACCTGCCAAAATAAACCTGTCCCTTTTTGGTCGGTCGCCGTTTGGGGGCGGATTGGCAACGCTCGCTGATTACGGTCTTGACCTGCGCTAGAATAGGGGCATCTGATTATCCGGGCGCATGGAGGTTTGCGCCCGTATGTTGAGGAGGACTTTATGGCAACTGTTGCCGCACCTATCGACGCTACGTCGACCGCCGCTTGGAAGGCGCTCGAGGCTCATCAGGAGAAGCTCGAGGCCGAAGGTATCGACCTCAAGGCCTGGTTCGCTGCCGATGCAGAGCGCGTGAACAAGCTGAGCTTTGACGCCGGTGACCTGCACTTCGACCTGTCCAAGAACCTGGTGACCGATGAGACCGTCAAGCTGCTGTGCGATCTTGCCCGCGAGGTGAAGCTCGAGGAGCGCCGCGACGCCATGTTCTCCGGCGAGCACATCAACACCACCGAGGACCGTGCCGTCCTGCACACCGCGCTGCGCCGCCCGGCAACCGATAAGGGCCAGCTCATCGTCGACGGCCAGGACGTCGTCGCCGACGTGCACGAGGTCCTCGACCGCATGTACGCCTTTGCCGAGCGCGTGCGCTCCGGTGAGTGGAAGGGCGTTACCGGCAAGAAGATCGAGCATCTGGTGTCCATCGGCATCGGCGGCTCCGACCTGGGCCCGGTCATGGCTTACGAGGCTCTGCGCCCCTATGCCGACGCCGGTATCGACTGCCGCTATATCTCCAACATCGACCCCAACGACCAGGCCGAGAAGCTCAAGGGTCTGGATCCCGAGACCACGCTCGTGATTATCGTCTCCAAGACCTTCACCACGCTCGAGACCCTCACCAACGCTCGCGAGGTCAAGACCTGGATGCTCGAGCAGCTCAAGGCTCAGGGTGCCATCGACGGCTCCGATGAGCAGAACGCCGAGGCCGTGGCCAAGCACTTCGTTGCCGTTTCCACCGCACTCGACAAGGTCGAGGCCTTCGGCATCGACCCCGCTAACGCCTTTGGTTTCTGGAACTGGGTCGGCGGCCGCTATTCCGTTGACTCCGCCGTGGGTCTGTCGCTGATCGTCGTGCTCGGTCCCGAGCGCTTCCAGCAGTTCCTCGAGGGTTTCCACGCCATCGACGAGTACTTCTGCAATACCCCGCTCGAGAACAACGCCGTCGCGCTGATGGGCCTGCTCAACGTCTGGTACGTCAACTTCTTCGGTTCCAAGAGCCACGCCGTGCTGCCGTACTGCCAGTACCTGCACCGCTTCCCGGCCTATCTGCAGCAGCTCACCATGGAGTCCAACGGCAAGCACGTCCGCTGGGACGGCAGCGCCGTGACCTCCGAAACCGGTGAGATCTTCTGGGGCGAGCCCGGCACCAACGGTCAGCACGCCTTCTACCAGCTGCTGCACCAGGGCACCGTGGTGGTCCCGGCCGACTTTATCGCTTTCGCCAACACTGCCAACCCCGCAACCGACAGCGGCCAGGATGTTCACGAGCTGTTCCTGGGCAACTTCCTGGCCCAGACCAAGGCACTCGCCTTTGGTAAGACGGCCGATGAGGTGCGCGCCGAAGGCACGCCCGAGCAGATCGTCCCAGCCCGCTGCTTTGAGGGCAACCGTCCGACGACCTCGATTTTCGGCGATACGTTGACCCCGTTCGCACTCGGCGAGCTCATCGCCCTGTACGAGCACATCACGTTTGTCGAGGGCACGGTCTGGGGCATCGACTCCTACGACCAGTGGGGCGTCGAGCTGGGCAAGCAGCTTGCCAAGCAGATTACCCCGGCCTTCCACGACGACGCCGCCAAGGCCGAGCAGGACGCTTCGACCCAGGCACTCATCGAGTTCTACCGCGCGCATCGTAAGTAGTCGCTGCTGTTAACGCATCGCGCCTTATAGTCAGGGGCCCGTATCCTATCGGATGCGGGCCCCTTTGCTTTGCCGTAGTCCCGGGGCGCACGGCCTTTGTGGAACATCGCCGGGGCGCCGCGCGCCGCGAGAACCCTGCGCCTAGATCTCGGCCTCCGCATGGTCTCGCTGCGCCTCGGGCAGCTCCCCGTAGAGCGGATGGTCTTCGAGCCTAAAGCGCTCGACCTGTTCGGGAGTGTGGCCGCGCACAAAGAGCCACGAGCGATCGATCGGCGTCGCCATGAGCGTGCTGGGCAGCGCGTCGGCGCGTTCGGAAAACACCCGGGCACTCTCGGGATCCTGGAACGCCAGCACCAGATGCGTGTCGCAGTTGCCCATGATGGAGCGTGCGCGTGCCTCGCCATAGAGCGCATCGAGCTGGTTGGTCGACTGCAGCAGCAGCGTTGCCCAGATGTTGCGGCTTCGGATAATCGAGAGCACGTTGTCGATCTGGGGGATCTGCAGATTTGCGAAGTCATCGAGCATAAAGCGCACGGGCACGGGCAGGCTGCCGTCGGGCTGCCTATCGGCCTCACGAATGAGGCCCATAAACGCCTGCGAAATAAAGAGGCCGGTCAGCGGATCGAGATTGCGGTCAATATCGCTCACGGTTACAAATAGGGCGCAGGGGGTGTGTCCCATGGAAGCGAAGTCCACCTGATGGCACTCACGATAGAGCTGTGCCGCACCGTCGAATCCCAGACACATGACCTTTTCGGCAAGGATGCCGACGATGCTCGCGTGCATGCGCTCGGCATTTTGCGTAATGGCGTAGCGCCGCCATAGCGAGAGGGCATAGCTTTGGGGGTCGATCGTGATCAGGTCGTCAAACAATCGACCCGTGGCACCGTCCTGCAGGTGCTCGATCAGCTTGATGACCGAGCTGATCGTCTGCTCGTCGGCGGGTAGCTGTTCGGTGACGTAGGCGATAAGACACGACAGCAGGTTTGCCGCCGCATGATCCCAAAAAGGCTGGTTGTTGTCCTCGATGGGGCAGATGGCCTTTGCCACCGAGAGGATGTCCTGCTGGTTGGGCCTGCCGTCCGCCTTGCGGCGAATGTGCCTCAGGGGGTTGTAGCCGCAGCGCTCGATGCCGGGCGCAAGGGCCGGGACGGTGTTGAGGTCGGCGAAGTTGAGACATTGCACGCGGTAGCCGTGGGCTGCCAGCACGGGTCCCACTTCGCGACAGAGCGTGCCTTTGGTGTCGAGCACGATGTAGCTTGCGTTCATTTGCAGCAGGTTGGGCTTGAGGACGTTTCGGGTCTTGCCGGCTCCCGAGGGGCCGATCACAAGTGCGTTGTTGTTGAGTCCCGTTTGGCGGGTGTCGCAGGAAAGCATTCGATCCTTGGCGAGGATGGTGGACGATGCGGACTCAGATGCGGCGAGGCGGCTGGTGAGGTTAGACATGGGCGACCTCCTTGGTGGTCGAGAGGATTTCGTGGGCAAAGCCGAGCTCGACGGCGCGCTCGGCCGAAAGGTAGGTGTCTTTTGCGGTGAGGGACTGGATGCGCTTGGGCGTGAGGCCGCTGCGGTCCGAGAGGATTTGCGTGAGGGTCTTGCGGGTCTGCATGAGACGCCGGCTGGTTTCCTGCAGCGCAAGTGCCGAGCCGCCTGCCCCCTGGGGGATCAGCGGGTCGTGAATCATGAGCTCTGCATGGGGCGCCATACGGCGATCGTCGCCGCCCATAAAGATCACGGCGCCCATGGACGCGGCGAATTCCAGGCAGACGGTGCGGATGGGGCACGATGCGAGGCGCATGGCGTCATAGATCGCAAGACCCGATCGCACGCTTCCGCCGGCGCTGGCGACAAATATGGTGATGGGGCGGCTGGGGTCGGCGGCATCGAGCAGGCGGATCTGCTGGCATAGGTCGTGGGCCATCGGGGTTTCGATGTTTCCCATGACGGAGAGCTCGCGACGGGCGAGCATCTCATCGTAAATGCTGGTGAGCGTGATACCTCGGGCGGATTCACGCATGGTGAGGGGGCTGATGATGGGGGAATGATTGGTGTCCATGAGGACTCCTTTCTGTTGGTTGTGTTGTGGAATAGGATTGTTGCCCGCGGAGGGGCTGGCGGGCTACAGGGTTCGTCCGAGCCTGAGATCGAGCTCGGTTGTGGGGCAGGCTGCCTGTTCGTACGGCTCGCAAGCGCCAAGGGCTCCAAAGCGATGGAGCGTTGCGACGGGCGTGGTGTAGGCGAGCCGCAGCTGATGCTCGACAGGGGCACATCCGTCATTTTTGTAATGAGCCGCGTAGTACTGCGCGATGCTGGCGTTCATCTCGCTGCCATTGCGATGGCGCTCAAACTGGCGTCTGCAGGTCTCGATGATCTTTGCTACCGACTTGGGTGCCGTCGCGGGAACAAGGGCGAGATAGCCCTCAAATAGCTCATTGATGCTCAGGAGGCACAGCAGGTCGATCAGCGTCCTTATGGCTGCTCCCTCGGCGGAAAAGTGTGCGGTCATGCGGTTATATCGGTTGCGGTCGACGATGGCCGCATGGGGTCTTGGAGTTTTCTGCCCCGTGGTCCCGGGCTTTTGCCGCGCCTGTGTATTGAGCTCGACGTTGCAGCGCTTGAGGCCGTCCAACGGAAGGAACAGTGCGGTGCGCAGGGTGTTCCGCTTACTTTCGAGTTCATGACGCTCGTCGGGTTCCCATTCGAGCTTGAGTTTCGTGTCGAGCGCCGTAAGCATATGGGCTAAGCAGCCTACGGCAAGAACGTACGAATCGTTGCCGCGTTTTGGGGCATAGGGGTCTGTCAGCTTGCGAATGTCGGGGTCGCCCATGATCTTTGTGCAGCGCTTCAGCAGTTGAGGGTGGTCGGCCAAGATCGTCGCGAGCGGTAGCGACGCGTAGTTCTTGATGGTCGCGGCGGCAAAGGCGGCGTCATATTCGTTTGCATATGCTCGCTCAATGCGGGCATCCAGAATGCTTTTCTTATCGCCGTCTTCAGCGTGGTGGTTTGTCATAGCTTCTCCAATCGGTTGATGTTCGTGCTGTTTGTTGATGTGTTGGTTGTCGTGAGTGATGTGCTTGCCGTGGGTGATGTGCTGACGTTGGGGTGCTATGCGGTTTTCAATGAGCCCGTGAGACAGTTGCTGCAGGGGCGGGATGGAACGGCCCATGCAAGGCGGAAGGCATCGTGCTCAAAATCGAGACAGCAATGCCCTAGGTGCCTCACATGTGGCAGTTACCTCATTAAGTTGTCATTACGTTTGGGGTTGTACTTTGCCGATCTTCCTTCTCTTACACGCTAAAACTCAAACTTCATATGCTCGATCTACTTAAAACCGCAACGGCGGTCTTTTATCAACTTATATGTCGGAACGCGTCTTTGCAAGTACTTTTTTGCCTTTGTTTCAAATGGGGTGGTTTTGCAACCGTCATACGTGCGCTGTGCGAACGTGCCCCGGCTCGGATAAGATAGTGCGCGATAAAAACGATGCAAGGAGGCGCATATGGCAATCAAAGCCATCGCAATGGATATCGACGGTACGCTCACCAACGACCAAAAGGTCATCAGCCCGCGTACGCGCGAGAAGCTGCTCGCGGCGCAGGAGTCGGGCATTAAGCTCATTTTGGCTTCGGGCCGTCCCGCATGGGGGCTGCACGCCTTGGCGCAGGAGCTCGACCTTCATAACCATGACGGTCTGCTGGTGGCCTTTAATGGCGCGCATGTGGTCGACGCTCAGACCGATGAGGTCCTTTTTGACCAGGCCATGCCGGCTGACGAACTGCACCGTCTGATTGATCATCTGCGTAATTTCGACGTGATTCCTATGATTTCGCTCGGTCGCGATCTGCATGTCGAGGATTCGTACCGCTGCATGATTACGCTGCCGGATGGCTCGCAGAAAAACATCGTCAAATACGAGCGCGACGCGTGCGATCTTAAGATTCGCGAGGTGGAGAGCCTGCATGAGGTCGTGGACACTTATCCCGTGGACAAGCTGCTCACTGCGGGCGACCCGGCCTATCTGCAAGCGCATCACGAGGAGATGTATGCGCCCTTTACTCAGACGCTTTCGGGTATGTTTACGGCCGACTGGTACTTTGAGTTTACGGCGTCCGGTATCGACAAGGCCCGCGCGCTCGAGGGTGCCCTGCCCAAGCTCGGCATCGATGCCAGCGAGGTCGTCTCTTTTGGCGACGGCCAGAACGACAAGTCCATGATTGAGTGGGCCGGCACCGGTGTTGCCATGGGCAACGCGGTTGACGTGGTTAAGGCCGTGGCCCAGATGGTGACTGCCAATAACAACGAAGACGGCATTGCGGTGGCGCTGGATAAGCTGCTGGGTTAGAATCGCCGATTAATGCATGGTTCGGGCGCCTGCTTACAGGCGCCCTTTTGTTAGGGAGGGTGCCGTGTCCGCATTTCCGTTCGAAGCCGTTATCTTTGACATGGACGGCGTCATTGTCGATACCGAGTATTACTACCTGGGCGAGACTGCCGCGTTTGCCAAGGAGCTTGGGCTTAACCTGACTCAAGAGGAGTTGAACGGGCAGGTCGGTACCTCACATCAGTTCTTCCTGCATATGCTGGTCGATTGGTTTGAGCGCGCCGGTAAGGGGCATTTATCTGGCGAGGAAGCGTTGGCCCGTTGGGACGAGTGGGCGCATAAGCGTCCGCGCGACTATCAGGCTTTGATTAACCCAGGCGCCGTGGATACGATTCGAGAGCTGCCGCGCCGCGGCGTTCGCGTGGCGCTTGCCAGCTCGTCTCCCATGGATAGCATCGAGGAAGTGCTCAATGCGTGCGGGCTGTCGGATGCCTTTGAGTATGTGGTGAGCGGCGAGCAGTTTAAGGAGAGCAAGCCCGAGCCCGACATCTACCTGCATGCGCTGGACCTGCTGGGACTGCCCGCGAATCGCTGCTGCTGCGTCGAGGATTCGGTGCCTGGTATCACTGCCGGCAAGCGAGCCGGCCTGACGGTCATTGCCAAGCGCGAGGAACGCTTCGGCTTTAGCCAAGATGCCGCGGACAAGATTATCGACCAGCTGCCGGAGCTGCTCACGCTTTCTTAGGAGCGCGGTAGTTGCGCGTTTTTCGGGTCAGATGAGTAAAAACCCGACATTTTGGTGCGGCAGCAAGCATACTTAATGCTAATGCGGGCTTAAGGACTTGCTGAATGCCCTTGGGCCCGCTTTAGACTTAATTGTGCTGGGAGAAGGTATATGCCACCGACTGAAGGGCTAACTGACGGTAAAGCAGCGATACCGCTGTACCAACAGGTTATCGATATCATTAAAAACGAAATTAACTCCGGTGCCTACAAGGCGGGCGCGCGGATACCCAACGAATTCGAATTGGCTGAGAATTATAAAGTTGGCCGCGTTACCGTGCGACGCGCTATTGAGGAGCTCGTCCAGCAGGGCTATCTAACGAAGCGACAGGGGAAAGGCACGTTTGTCAATGCCCCCAAGCTTAAGCGCAAGATTCGCCAGAAGGATGACGTCCAGAGTTTTTCGGACGCATGCCGCGTTAACGGAATGGAGGCGGGGGCGCGCGTCATTTCGAGAAAGATACTGCCGGCGGATTCCACCGAAGCGCAGTTCTTTGGTGTTCCCGTTGGAACTGATTTGATTTGCGTTGAGCGTGTGCGTACTGCCGATGGGGTCCCCGTCATGCTCGAGAACAACATATACGTTTACGAGGACAACGCTTATCTATCAACGGCACCTCTATCTAACCAATCCATTTTTGAGCTCGTGCGCAACCGGACGGGCCGCACGCCCGCGTTTACCGACCCGTGCACGCTCGAGATCGCGTGCGCATCGCCCGAGGTCGCTCGGCTGTTGGCAGTTCCCGTTGGCGAACCCTTGTTTTATATGGAAGCCTTCTTTTTCGATGAGCAGCGGCGGCCGTTTATCATCGGTCGTCAGCGGATCGTTGGGTCTCGCTACGTTTTTGACATCTAGGATATTGCGAATGGAGACGCCCGGTGGATCATCTCACCGGGCGTCTCCATACCGTTCACGGCGCGAACGCAACCATTCAACCGTGTCGCGACAATCAGTTTGAAATAATCTTGATGACGAGAAAAGCTGCTGGTAATCTATAGAACGTCATAGAACGTTTGCTTTGTGCAAGCGTTGAGGCGAGATGCGATGCATTCTCGAGTTCTTTGGAGGTATCTATGTCAGATACGAAGGCGAAGAAGACAAACAGACGTTTTAAGTTCAAATTACCGCATGTCTATACGATCATGTTCTTGCTGATCGTTGTCTTTGCGGTCCTGACTTGGATCGTTCCCTCTGGTCAGTATCAGCGCAAGACGATTTCGACAGCGGCGGGCGAGCGTGAAGTCGCCGTTGCTGGAACCTATGAACAGGTCGATAAGAACTACACCGATTCCGAGACCGGCGAGACCATCAATCTGGGCCAGGATATCTTCGCGGTCCTGCAAGCGCCCACTAAGGGCATCCAGGAGGCTGCCGACGTCGTTGCGTTCGTCTTATTGATTGGCGGATCGTTCGCAGTCATTACCAAGACCAACGCTTTGAATGCCGGCATGAGCCGTGTGATTAAAAAGCTCAAGAACAAGGACATCCTCATCATTCCCATCACGATGACGTTGCTGTCCATTTGCGGCACTACGTTTGGTATGTCTGAGGAAGCCCTGCCGTTCTATGCCATCTTCATTCCCATCATGATGGGCATCGGGTATGACTCGATGACGGCATTCATCATCTGCTTCCTTGGTCCTAACCTGGGATATTGTGCCTCGACCATCGACCCATTTAATGTTTTGATCGCCCAAGGCATCATTGGTATCGAGGGCAATCCGCAACTGTGGCTGCGCGCCGTTTCTTGGGTCATCTTCACTGCCGTCGGTATCGCATGGGCCATGCGCTACGCCATGCGCGTCAAGAAAAACCCCGAGTCGTCCATTACGTACGAGGACGATAAGCTCAAGCGTATCGAGTTTTCCGTGACCGATGCTTCCTTCGAGGAAGAGTTCACTATCCGTCAGAAGCTCGTGCTTATCGATTTTGCTTGCGGTATGGGCATTATCGTCTGGGGTCTTGTTACCCAGGGTTGGTACATGAATGAGATTTCCGCCGTGTTCCTTGGCATGGGCTTGCTTGCCGGTATCCTGGGCGGTCTTGACCAGCAGACGATTGCTGAGGAGTTCGTTAAAGGTCTCGCCGACTTTGCGTACGCTGCCATCGTTATCGGTATCGCTCGCGGTATTCTGGTCATCGCCGAGGGCGGCATGATCATCGACACCATTCTCCAGGCGCTCGCTACTGCGCTCGCCGGTGCACCCGCCGCCGTCTACACCACGTTTATGTATATCGTCCTTGGCCTGCTCTCTTTGCTGGTTCCCTCGAGTTCTGGCCTGGCGGCGCTTACCATGCCCGTTATGGGTCCTCTGACCGAGCTCATGGGCCTCAATCCCGAGGCGGCCGTCACCGCGCTCCAGTTTGCCAACCAGACCATCAACACCATTAGCCCCGTGGCGGGCATGACGGTCGCCGGCCTTGCCGTGGCTAAGATTTCGTTTGGCCAATGGTGGAAGACCATTTGGAAGTTCTTCATTTTCATGGTCGTCTTTGGTCTGATCGTAACGGCAATCTCTGGCATGCTTCCGGTGTAGGTGGTTGTGATGTCTGATCGTTTGACGGTCCTGATGTCTAAGAGCGTCTTTACCGGTACGGGGGACCTGCCGTTTGAAGGTTTCGTAGCGGTCCGTGGCAATCGAATTGAGGCCGTTGGCACCAAGTGTGAGGTAGCTTCGTATTTGACCCAGGCGGACGAGGTAGTTGACCTTGGCGACCGCACCGTCATGCCTGGCCTGATCGATGTGCATACCTTCTATACAGGCTGGGCGCTGCGGACGTTGGGGCCTGATCTGTCCGGCATCGCTGATGCCAAAGAAGCCGTGTCGCTCTTGCGTGCATGGAAAGAAGATCATCCGGATTGCGTGGCGGCTTTTGGCCACAACCTACCCGAAACGTTGGCATCGGATGCCGAGAACGCAAATACGGCAGCTGTGTTTGACGATTGTTTTGGCGATATCCCCGTCGTCTGCTTTACACCGGGCGCGGAGACCTGTGTTCTCAATGCTGCCGCCAGCGCGCGATACGGCTTCACACCCCAGGCGTGCTATGCCGAGAAGATCTGGCGCATGATGAGCGATTTCCTCGCGCTGCCCGAGGTACGTGCGGGGTATTCGGACTACATGAGCATGCTTAACGAGCGCGGCGTTACCGCCATCAAGGAGATGGCGTTTGATGACTACTACGGCTTTGCCGACGAAATGGCTCGCCGTGAGGAATCTGGTGAGCTGACGGTTCGCGTCTCTATGATGTCGCAGCCGGTGGGTGCCGGTGCAAATCTGGCATATGCCCGCGAGGCGAGAGAGCGCTTCCGGGGACCGTTCGTTCGCTTTTCCGGCTTCAACCGTATGACCGATCGCGGCGTATGGGCGGGGCTTGCCGAGATGATTGACCCCTATGAGGACACGGCCGATGCGGGCGCTGCAGGCAAGACGGTCGTCGAGGAGCCAGAGTGGGAGCTGATTGAGAACGAGCTGCGTGCAATTGATGCTGACGGCTTCCGATATTCCTTGCATTGCCAGGGTGATGGCGCCGTTCGTCGCACCGTGGCGCTCTATGCCTCGCTGCCTCGAGACGAGCATGGACGGATGCTTCGCCGCCATGCGATTACCGATCTCGAGAACTCTGATCCGACCGATCTTGTCGAGTTTGGCAAGTTAGGTGGAATTTGCGAGGTCTATCCGCAGATTCTGACGCTGGACCGGCGCGAGGATTGCCTGTCGATGATGCGTCGACAAATTGGCGAGACGCGACTTTTGCACAGCTGGAATCGCCGCGGTATGGAAGATTCCGGATGCACAGTGTGCTGCGGCACGGATTTGCCGCTGTTGATTCCGAGCTTGGGCGAGTCAATCTACAGTGCGTGCGGCGGATACTTCGACGACGGACTGCCCGTGAATGAGGTCAACGCGCTGACGCTTGTCGAGCTCTTGCGCGCTTGGACTGCCGGGGGCGCGTACGACCTGATGCGCGAAGACGAGCTGGGTACGCTCGAGGTTGGCAAGCTTGCCGATATCTGCGTGCTCGATCGGGATGTGTTCGACCTCGATTATCGCGACGCACGCGATCTTACGGTTGATATGACGATGTCGGACGGACAAATCGTGTTCGATCGAAATAAGGAGGTATAAGATGTCTGAATCCAAACCGACGCTGCGCCGCGAACAGATTGCGGGCATGAATATCCACTACATCATGTGGTCGCTTGATTACTTCCTTGATGTGCAGCAGCGCTTGGGCTTTGAGTCCATTGAGCTGTGGTGTGCAGAGCCGCATGTGACGCTCGACCACACGGGCTACTTTGAGGCTGAGGTCCTGGCGAAAAAGGCTGCAGACCGCGGGCTTAGGTATCGTACTCTGTGCCCCGAGAATGTTATCTATCCTTGGCAGTACTGCGCACGCAAACCGCTGCACGAACAGCGCAGCCTGGCGTACTTTAAGCACGGCATTGAGCTTGCCGAGGTACTTGGGTGCGACCGTATGTCCGTCAACTCGGGCTGGGGCGACTGGGACGAGGACCGCGAGGAAGCCTGGAAGCGCAGTCGCGAGCACTTGTCCATTCTAGCGGAGTATGCCGGCGAGCACGGTCTGGTGCTTACGATGGAAAGCCTGCGTCCCGAGGAGAGCAACCTTGTGACGACGGTTTTCGATGCGAAGCGCATGATTGACGAGGTCGCGAGCCCGTACTTACAGCCCATGGTTGATACAACCGCGATGGGCGTTGCAGGCGAGACGCTCGAGGACTGGTTTGCCGCCTTTGGTGATGGGGCAATTCACGAGATGCACTTTATCGACGGTGACCCGTATGGCCATCTGGTGTGGGGCGATGGCAAGCACGATATGGACGCCTTCGTTGCCACACTCAACGCCCATGGTTTCGACGGCATGCTGGGCCAGGAAATCACGGACGGTCGTTACTACGATGACCCGGCGGCGGCAGATGCCAAGAACATGGCCGCATTCGAGAAATATCTGATTGACTAAAACAACTATCGGCCACGCAACCAACGTCATTGGTTGCGGGCCAAACAAGAAAGGAACTGGATATGAACGCACACGATCTGATTAAAGAGGCAATTGCCGAGAAGGGCAAGTTCGACAGCGTCTACTGGATTGCTTGCGGTGGCTCCATGATCGATTTGATCCCGGCTCATGAGCTTCTGCAGCGCGAGGCAACCGCCTTCACTTCGTATATCTATACGGCTCGCGAGTTCGATATCATGCGTCCGCGTCGTCTGGGTGAGAAGTCCCTGGTCATCGCTTGTAGCCACAGTGGCAACACCCCGGAGGTCGTCGAGGGCTGCGAGATTGCCCTTGCTGCTGGCGCTACGGTGATCGCCCAGACTGACAACGCTGGGTCTAAGATCGACACCGGTAAATGGACCACGTGGGTCTACCCGTGGGGCGAGGGCGTGCCGCAGGCCGAGGTTCCCGCTGGCATTTCGCTGTCGCTTGCGGCAGAGCTGCTCGATCAGCAGGAGGGCTACGCCGATCTTGCCGATATGTATGCCGGTATTGCCGAGATGGATAAGATCCTTCCCCCGGCACGCGAGAAGGTAAATGCCGAGCTGGGTGATCGCTTTGCCAAGCTTTGCCAGGAGCACGAATTCTTCTATATTCTGGGCAGCGGTCCCAACTTTAGCCAGACCTACGGTTTCGCTATCTGCTCTCTTATGGAGATGCAGTGGCAGCACTGCAGCTACATCCACTCTGCCGAGTACTTCCATGGCCCCTTCGAGGCTACTCAGGATGGCGTTTTTTACTTCCTGCAGATGGGCTCCAGCGAGTGCCGTGCTATGGACGAGCGCGCCCTGGCGTTCCTTAAGACGCATACCGATACGCTGATGGTGCTCGATGCCAAGGAGTACGGTATGGAAGCCGTACCGGCGAGCGTTCGTGCCTATCTGGACCCGGTGCTGTTCTACGCCATGAACTGTGAGCTGCGTGCCGCACGCGGCAAGGTGTTTGACCATGATCCCGATTTCCGTCGCTACATGGGCGTTGTCGAGTACTAGAAGGGACAAAGGCCATGGCATTTAACGTTAACGCGCTCGGATTTGGCGATAACGTCGTCGATCGCTACGAGCATATCCACACCATGTATCCTGGCGGCAATGCGGTGAACTTCGCCGTTTATGCCAAGAAATGCGGTGCCGCACGCTCCGCATACATGGGCATTTTTGGCAATGATGCCGCTGCCGAGCATGTCATTGCAAGCCTCGAGGATGAGGGTATCGAGCTTGACAAGTGCGAGCAGATGATTGGCGAGAACGGAGCGGCTCGTGTGACCGTCGTCGACGGTGACCGTGTCTTCCTCGGCTCCAACGAGGGCGGTATCCGTGGCGATGCGCGCTATGTCCTCGATCGCTTTGACCTTTCGTACATGAAGCAGTTCGATGTGGTTCATTCGGGCAACTATTGCTTTACCGAGCGCGAGCTGCCCAAGCTGAAGGCTGCGGGCGTCACGGTCTCTTTTGACTTTTCGGACGACTCTACCGACGAGTACTACGAGCAGATTGCGCCCTACGTTGATTTTGCTTTCTTTAGTGCGGCGGATGCTGCGAGTGAGGACGAGATTCGCGAGCGTTTGGCATGGGTGAAGGGCCTGGGTCCGCGTTTTGTGTCGGCTACGGCGGGCGCCGAGGGCTGCATTGCTTACGACGGCGAGCGTTATTACCGCCAGCTGGCTAAACCGGTAACGGACATGAAGGACACCATGGGGGCGGGCGACTCGTTCCTCACCTCGTTTTTGATGTGCTATCTCGATTCCGCCAAGCGTGGTGAGGATGGCGCCGAGGCCATCGAGCGCGCGCTCGACTTTGCTGCCGGGTTTGCCTCGACCGTGTGCGGCATGGAAGGTTCTTGGGGCCACGGAGCACCAATCGTCGAATAGCTTAAGAAAGCGTACGACGGTCTGGCTATGAGGCCTTGGACAGCCGACGCAAAACAATAAGCGAAACGCGAAAAGGGGGCTCGCCATGTGGTGGGCCCCCTTTTGAACATTGGAGAAGACCATGGGTATTAAAGCGTGCGCAGCTGGTTTTTGCTGTGCGGACGTCTATCAAAACATCGGCGTATTCTATCCGACTGGTAATGGCATTGACTGGGGTATCCATCTTGCACGAATGGGCGTTTCGGTATCCGCCGTGTCGGTTGTCGGCAAGGATGAGTACGGAGACAAGATGAGAGAGGCGCTGGCCGCTGAGGGGTTCGATATCTCACATCTGCGGGTGGAGGATGGCGACACCTCGGTGATGCTCATGGCGTTGAAAGACGGCGTCGATCGCGTACATCTCGAGGCAATCGATGGCGTAATGGAGACATATCGACCGAATGAAGACGACCGGGCGTTTATTCTAGAGCATGACATCATTCATACTGACCTGTTTGGCAATTGTTTGGACCTCTTGCCCGAATGGCATGATGCGGGCAAGACGGTGGTAATGGACTTCTCGGTGTTCAGCCAGGATCCCGAATATGCCTGCGAGAATCATTTCCCCTACGTTGACTACGCATTTATGTCGTTTGAAGAGGACACTCCGGAGCTGCGAGACTGGGTACGCCACGTGCAGGAATTGGGACCGCGCGTTGCGGTCGCCACGCTTGGCGAGAAGGGAAGCATTGCCTATGACGGTGAGCGCTTCTATGAGTGCGGGATCGTACCGGCGGAGAAGGTCGTTAACACCGTGGGCGCCGGCGACTCGTATATTGCCGGGTTTACCAAGGGCGTGATCGATGGCCTTGATATTCCGGCGTGTATGAAGGCGGGCGCCGAGCTGTCGTCCCGAGTGATTGGTTCGTTTGAGCCGTACTAGGGTCAAATGCCTGGAAAGGAGTACGAAGTGGTTATCGACATGTTGGTTCAGCCCATGCTCTACGGCGAGATCTGTACGCCGGGTGATGAGCCTGATGGATTCGGTTTTTGGTCACGAGAATTTGGTATGGGGCATATGGGTCCCATGGATTGGGACGAGCTTCAAGTTGAGATGGATGTCTGCGATGTGCAGAAGAGCTTGCTCATGCCGCTCGATGTAACCACGGCATGCGGAGGGCATTTTGGCACCAATGACCAGATTGCCATGCTGGTTGCCGCGCATCCCGATCGTCTGTGGGGATTTGCGAGCGTAGATCCGCGGGTGAGCAGTGCCGCAGGCGAATTGGAGCGCGCCTTTACCGAGCTGGGGGCAAAGGGTCTTTGCCTGCATCCGGCAAAGCAAGGTTTTGACCCCGATGATGCTGTGGCTGAGCCGCTTTACGAGCTGTGCGGGCGCTATAACAAGCCGGTGGTTTTCCATGCCGGTATGTCTTGGGAGCCGGGCGCAGAGCTCTCGCGCAGTAACCCGCTTGCATTTGAGCACACAATCGCAACGCATCCAAATGTGCGTTTTAGTTTGACCCACTTTGGCTGGCCCTGGGTACGCGAGACCGTGGCGATGCTGCTCAAGTATCCCAACTGCTACACGGACACCTCTATCACTTACATCGATTCGCCCGAGGAGATGATGCAGCGTCTTTTCACGGTCGATATGGGGCCGCTGTGGTATGAGCGCGCGCTATCGCATCAAGTGATGTTCGCCAGCAATACGCCGCGTTTCCGTGCGTTCAAACTCAAGCGGGCGCTCGATACCGTGTCCATGCGCGATGATGCGCGAGAAAGGCTCTACTGGGGTAATGCCCTGCGTTTTCTTGAAGGGGATGAGTGAACATGGTGACGCTCGAGACATTGAGCTATCTATCGACTGCTCCGGACCAGTTCATCGATATTACCGAGGACGTGCACGCTGCCATCGAACGCAGCTCGGTGACGAATGGCTTGGCAGCAATTATTTTGTCGCATACGACCTGTGGAATCGTGGTAAACGAGGGACTGCCCTGCGTGGAGACGGATCTTATGGAGACGCTTGATCGCATCGCCCCGCTCGATGCCCCCTATGCGCATGCACACTTCCTGCCGAGCTATGGAGCCACCGGCAACAACTCCTGTGGGCATATCAAGAGCATGATTTGTGGAAACAGTTGCTTCTTTCCCGTCCAAGATGGCCACATCGTGTGTGGAGGTGCCCAGAACATCTATCTTGCGGAGTTTGACGGTCCGCAGAAGCGAAAAGTGTACGTCGAAGTGCTGGGGGAGTAACGTTCCTGCAATAACCCTATGAAGGAGCATGTTATGTCGTTTCTAACCTCGATGTTCAAGACCGAAAAGCCGGTTATCGGAATGCTGCACCTTCGTCCTCTGCCGGGCGATCCACTGTATTACCCGGGCGGAAGCGTGTCGCAGGTCGTGGAAGCCGCCAAGCGCGATCTCGAGGCGTTGCAGCAGGGCGGTGTCGATGGCATTTTGATTACCAATGAGCTCTCGATGCCCTACGAGCAGCACGTTTCTCCCTCAACCCTTGCATCGATGGGCTATATAATCGGGGCTCTATCCTATGATCTGTCGACTCCTTGGGGAGCTGAGGCTATTTACGATGGTGATGCCACAATCGAGCTGTGCGCTGCCGTAGATGCGCAGTTCACGCGCTGCAATTTTTGCGGTGCCTGGGCCGGTGATCTCGGGCTGATAAACCGAGATTTCGCTCACACCATGCGTCGCAAGGCGGCATTGCGCTTGGACGACCTCAAGCTTTTTCACTTCATTACGAGCGAGGGGGAGGTTTATCTCAACGACCGCACGACTTCGGACATTGCCGATTCACTTCTCTTTAATTGCCTACCGGATGCGATGGTCATCGGCGGCTCGGCTGCCGGTCGTGGCGCTTCGGGCGAGCTTGCCGATGAGGTCCGCGAGCGTGTTGGCCGAGTACCTGTGGTATGTGGCACCGGTTGTCGCGAAAATACCGTGACTGACGTATTTGCTCACTACGATGGCGCGTTTGTCGGCACGTGCTTAAAGCGCGATGGAAAGCTGGATGCCCCGGTTGATGTTGAGCGGGTGGTTCGTTTTATGGCTGCCGCTCGTACGGCGCGAGGGGAGTAGGCGCTCATGGCGTTCTATCTGGGTATTGATATTGGGACAAGCGCCTCTAAAGGCGTTTTAATCGATGATCGATGCAACATCGTTTGCCAAGCCTCTTGTGGACACGAGACGGACAACCCGCGTGACGGATGGTACCAGCATGATGCGGAGGCAGTTTGGTGGGGTGATTTTTGTCGCTTGTCGCGCGAGCTGGTGGTGCGATCGGGGGTTAACGCGGCGCAGATCGGATGCGTGGGCCTTTCCGCATTGGGTTGCGACTGCGTGCCGGTCGATACCGAGTGCAACGCGCTGGCGCCCGCGATTTTGTATGGAGTCGATGCACGTTCGAAGCCGCAGATTGACGAGATTCTTTCTGAATATGGGTCAGACCGCGCACGCGAGCTTTTCGGGCACGATCCCTGTTCGTCAGATATTGCTCCCAAGATCTTGTGGTTTAAGGAGAATATGCCCGAAATGCATGAGCGTGCCGCGAAGTTCCTGACGGCGTCATCGTTTCTGTGCGCGAAGTTGACGGGGCGTTTTACGGTGGACCGTTATTTGGCGGAGGATTTTCTTCCCCTATACGACCGCTACACTTGGAAGGTTGATGCTCGGGAATGTGCTCGTTTCTGCCGGCCTGACCAGATGGCGGAGGTAATGTCGGCTACCGATATTGCCGGGGTGATTACGCAGCGCGCGGCTGAGGCGACGGGGCTCGCGGCAGGGACACCTGTCTTAGTGGGAACGGGCGACTCTGGTGCCGAGGCCATTTCGACGGGTGTATTCCGTCCTGGCGATATGATGGTTCAGTTGGGAAGCACGGCGTATTTCATCTACCTAGCTGATCATATGGTCGATGATGCCCGCCTGTGGCCAGGGACGTTTATCATTCCCGGAACTTACGGGATCTGCGCGGGGACCAATACGGCGGGTGCACTCACATCGTGGTTGCGCCAAGAGCTGTATCGCGACGCCGTAGAGGCCGAGGGCCACGGTGGCCCCGATGCATATTCGGTTATGGCGCATGATGCCGCCGATGTGGCGCCGGGTGCCGATGGGCTCCTGTGTCTGCCGTACTTTGCGGGGGAGCGTACTCCGCTCAACGATCCCGAGGCGCGTGGCGTCTTCTTTGGCCTGACCGGAAGGCATACGCGAGCCCATATGGTTCGTGCCGCCTTGGAAGGCGTCGCGTATACCGTTGCATCCCATGTCGACATTATCGAGCGAGAGCATGGACTGCCAATTGGGCGCATTATGCTTGTCGGAGGTGGAACCAAGAATCCAGTTTGGATGCAAGCTATCGCCGACGTATGCGGGCGCGAGGTCTCGGTTGCCAAGGTTACGGTGGGTGCCTGCTTCGGTGATGCCATCATGGCAGCTCTCGCAGGTGGTGCCTATGCATCATGGGATGAACTCGCCCGAGTCCTTGGCGTTGCGCAAACAATCGAGCCCGATATGGCTGCCCACGAGTTATATGCGTCGCGCCGTCATATCTTTGACGAATTGTATGCACGCAACCGTGATCTCATGCACGAATTGATGTAACGCTGCCGAATTGTACTGCCTTCCAAAATAGGGACTGCGTTGTGCGATTCGCATGCCCCTTGGCATTTTTGCCCACAGGGGTTAGCGAAGGTCAAAAACAGAGTGCGCATTTGCTAAAACTGCCGATTCGATGCGCTTTGCGTCACAATTTTTGAGCGAGGCGATGCGCATCGAGGTCCATGTGAGCGATCTGATGAGCGACTGCGTGCTTGTTTCTGTGTTTGGTTCGGCTGGCGCATCGGTCTCGAGCAGTAAGCGGTCGAGCGGAATCTGTCGTACGTATTCGCGTCCTCGTTTAGACGCGAGCATGCGTTCGTTGACAGAAAAATAGCAGCTCGCATTACGCGCGCGGGTGAGTTCGTCCGAAGTGCCGCTAAACCAGTGGAAGATGATAGCGGGGGAGTCGGGGTTTGGGATGAGTAGTCCATGCGATTCGAGGACGTCCAGTACGGTTCCTGCCGAACGAACGGCGTGAATTGATATTACGCGCCCGGCAAGAGGACACTGCACGAGCGCATCGCAGAGCCGGTCAAGTGCCTGCATTTGAAGCGGTCCGCTTCCGGCAAAGCGCGCGGAAAAGTCGAGCCCCACCTCGCCGATGTAGCGCTCTTGGGCAGCAACTTTGCAAAGCAGATTGACTTCGGCAGGACCGCAGCGGCCGTCGGCGAGCCACCAGGGATGAAGGCCGACGCCCGAGATAATGTTTGGGTAACGGCTGGCCCGCTTTTTTGCTGCCGCGAAGTCGCGTGGGTCGACCCCGCAATCAAAGACCCCCAGCCCTATAGCCGCAGTTTCGTCGGCAACAGCATTCGGGTAAGCCATCAAATCAAGATGGCAGTGTGCATCAATTAACCGGGGCTCCATCTCGGCGCGCTCCGCTAGTCCAGGCGCTGGCCATCGGCGCGCACGCGCTCGGTGCCGCGGCCACTGATCTGGCGGATAACCTCGCCGGCAATCATCTGACCCATGATGGGCGGCATAAAGCTGGCGGTTCCAAGCTCGGTACGCTCGTGGATATTGGAAGGGTCGCGGGGCTGTGTCTTAACCGATTCCTCGCAGCTAAACAGTACATGTAGGCTCTTGATTCCGCGCTTCTTACATTCTTTGCGCATAATGCGGCTCATGGGGTCACGTACCGTATCGAAGATGTCGGCAAAGCGGAGGCACTCGGGATGGAGCTTGTTGGCCCCGCCCATGGAGCTAACCAAACGAATGTCGTGGTCCTGAGCATATTTGGCAATGGTGAGCTTGGCCGAGATGGTGTCGATGGCGTCGACGACGTAGTCGAGCTTGCCGCCCGTCTGCTCAAAAACGCTCGCAAAGAACTCGTCGATGCTGTCGCTCAACAGGTATTCGGTGCGCTTGATAACGGTGGCGGCGGGATTGATATCGCGAATCATGGCTTCCATCACGTCCACCTTGCGCTTGCCGATGGTGCTGTGGAAGGCGATGGCCTGGCGATTGATATTGCTGGGCGCGATGATGTCCTTGTCCAGAATGACGAAATGACCGATGCCGCCGCGGGCGAGTGCCTCGCAGCAATTGGAGCCCACACCTCCGCAGCCGAGCACCAGCACCGTAGTATCGGCGAGCTTATCGAGTGCCTCGCGGCCCATGATAATCTCGAGCTTGGTGTCGCGTGTCTCGATGGGAGTTGCGGCTGTGGTTTCGGTCATAGATTTCCTCCGATGGGGAGTCGGTCGTGTTTTAGCTATCGCCATTATAGGTATTATTGCGATTCCATTTGAGCCCTTGGAGCTTGTTGAAATGGGATCGGGATTCGCATAAGATTGAAGCAGATGGCACCCGTTGCCGCGGGTTGGCCAACTCCCAAACACGTTTGTAGCGTGAGAAGTGGCCGTCTTCGCATTACGCGGGGGCGGCTATTTCATTCGACCTCCAATGTGGATGCCGAGCTCCACAGCCGCGATTACAAGCAATAACAACGTCAGGACATCGTCAATACTCATAGTCCATCTCCTTCTCGGATAGAGGGAGCTGGCCCATCTGCTTCAACTTCCATTGTAGCCAAATACGAACAAATGTTCTATAGCTGATGCTATATTAGATAGTTAGACAAACATCTAAATATCGAGTATAGTGTGCGCGTCGAACGAAATACTGAGAGGAGGTCCTATGCCGGGAGAGGGTTTTAAAGCGCTGGCCGATCCTACCCGGCGTCACATTTTGGAACTGTTGCGCAAGGGCAATTGTACGGCCGGGGAGCTTGCCGAGCATTTTGACATCAGCAAGCCATCGTTGAGCCATCATTTGGCGACGCTCAAAAACGCCGGGTTGGTGACCGACGAACGTCATGGCCAAAACATCGTTTACAGCTTAAACACTACCGTCATGCAGGACTTGATCGGTTGGTTTATGGGCTTTACAAACACTGAAGGTGATAAGGATGAATAACGAAAACAAGGGCATTCACGCCACGGGGGTATCGCCACGCGTGTGGATCGCGCTGGTCGCTCTGTGCGTCGCCAATATCGTAGCGCACCTTATGGTGATGCCGAGCTTACCTGCGCAGATTCCCACACACTGGGGCGCGAACGGCGTTGACGGTTGGGGTCCCAGCTGGAAGGCCTCCGCGCTCGGCGTGCTGCCCCTGGTGCTTCTCGCAATGTTCTGCGTGGTGCCGCGCATCGATCCCAAAGGTGAGGCATATCGAACCTCGGGCAAGTTCTATCAGGGCTTCGTAATCGCCTTCACCCTGTTCATGTGCGCCATAAGCTGGCTGGGAGAGCTTACGGTCTGGGGCGTGGTGCCGGCGGTCGGTTCGGTCAACGCGCTGATTTCTGGTGCTGTCGGTTTGCTGTTCATTGGCGTAGGCAACTACTTGCCGCGTGTGAAGCAGAACTATACGCTCGGTATCAAGACGCCCTGGGCGCTTGCCGATCCCGAGAACTGGCGCCGTACGCAGCGCTTTGGCGGTGCCTGCTTTATGGTGCTGGGTGTTGGTCTGATTGTGATGGGCGTTGCGGGTAGCGTGCTTTCGAGTGAAGTTGTCGCCGCGGTGATTGCGGTTCTGGCGTTTGGTTCGGTCGGAGTCGTCTACGTCTACTCGTATCTGCTGTGGCGCAAATCGCAGCGAGCCGCTCGTTAAGGTTGCGGAAAACTAGCGTACGCAGTTCATAGTATGTTCCGGGGGACTTTTCCCAGGTAGTATTAGGGGGTATGGGCAACCGTGCCCCTTTTTCGTTACGTTTTAGAGCTGGTTTTCTCATCTCGTTTCCACTAAAGCGAAACAAGAATAGGGAAACAGCAGGTAGAAAGGATAAAACAGGCAAATGGCGGAGTTTATCTACCAGATGTATCAGGCTCGCAAGGCTCATGGCGACAAGGTGATCCTTGACGACGTGACCCTGAGTTTCTACCCCGGTGCCAAGATCGGCGTCGTGGGCCCCAATGGTATGGGCAAGTCGACCCTGCTCAAGATCATGGCCGGCATCGAGGAAGTCTCCAACGGCGATGCCAGACTTACCCCCGGCTACACCGTGGGTATCCTGCAGCAGGAGCCGCCGCTCGACGACGACAAGACCGTCATCGAGAACGTGCGCATGGCATTTGGCGACATGATTGCCAAGGTCGATCGCTTCAATAAGATCGGCGAGGAGATGTGCGACCCGGACTGTGACATGGACGCCCTCATGGCCGAGATGGGCAAGCTCCAGGACGAAATCGATGCCGCCGATGGCTGGGATATCGATTCCAAACTCGGCCAGGCTATGGATGCCCTGCAGCTGCCCGATTCCGACATGCCGG
This sequence comes from Collinsella sp. SGI.178, assembly GCF_050313495.1. Lineage (NCBI taxonomy): Bacteria > Bacillati > Actinomycetota > Coriobacteriia > Coriobacteriales > Coriobacteriaceae > Collinsella > Collinsella sp. SGI.178. The sequence goes on from NZ_JBNPLM010000006.1 coordinate 60,807, forward strand.
TCAACGTGCTTTCCGGCGGCGAGCGCCGTCGCGTGGCCCTGTGCAAGCTGCTGCTCGAAGCTCCCGACCTGCTGCTGCTCGATGAGCCCACCAACCACCTGGACGCCGAGTCGATCCTGTGGCTCGAGCACTTCCTGCACAACTACCAGGGCGCGGTGCTTGCCGTCACACACGATCGCTACTTCCTGGATAACGTTGCCGAGTGGATCTGCGAGGTCGACCGCGGTCACCTCTATCCCTACAAGGGCAACTACTCCACGTATCTGGAGACCAAGGCCGCACGTATCGAGGCTCAGGGCAACCGCGACGCCAAGCTCGCCAAGCGCATGGAGGCCGAGCTCGAGTGGGTGCGCTCCAGCCCCAAGGCCCGTCAGGCCAAGAACAAGGCCCGTCTGGCTCGCTACGAGGAGATGGAGGCCGAGGCCCGCGCAAGCCAGAAGCTCGACTGGACCGACATCCGCATCCCTGTGGGCCCGCGTTTGGGCAACAAGGTGCTCGAGGCCCATCACCTGCACAAGGAGTTCGACGGTCGCGTGCTCATCGACGACCTATCGTTCACCCTGCCGCGCAACGGCATCGTGGGCGTCATCGGCCCCAACGGTGTGGGCAAGACCACGCTGTTCAAGACCATCGTGGGCCTGGAGCCGCTGACTTCGGGCGAGCTCGAGGTGGGCGAGACCGTCAAGATCTCCTATGTCGATCAGAACCGCTCCGGCATCGACCCCGATAAGAACCTGTGGGAGGTCGTCTCGGACGGCCTGGACCACATGATGGTCGGCGAGACCGAGGTCCCCAGCCGCGCATACGTGGCGAGCTTTGGCTTTAAGGGCCAGGACCAGCAGAAGCGCGCTGGCGTACTTTCCGGTGGCGAGCGCAACCGTCTGAACCTGGCGCTTACGCTCAAGCAGGGTGGCAACCTGCTGCTCCTCGACGAGCCCACGAACGACCTCGACGTCGAGACGCTGTCCTCGCTCGAAGCGGCGCTGCTCGAGTTCCCGGGCTGCTCGGTGGTCATTAGCCACGACCGTATGTTCCTGGACCGCGTCGCCACGCACATTCTGGCGTGGGAGGGCACCGACGAGAATCCGGGCAACTGGTATTGGTTTGAGGGCAACTTCGAGGCCTATCAGGCCAACCGTATCGAGCGCCTGGGCGAGGACGCAGCCCAGCCGCATCGTATTCACCGCAAGCTGACGCGCGATTAGTCGAGCTCAGGTGATCTAACGAGAAAGGGACGATAACCTTGAGGGTTATCGTCCCTTTTTTACTTGGTAGAAGGCTCGACTTTATCGATGGCCCAGGTGGCTCCGAGACCGCCGGTGGTGTTGCGGCGGATGCGCACGGTGACTTCGTGGCGCTCGCCGGCCTGCGTGTAGCGCAGGGGGAAGCTTGCGCGGTTTCGCGCGGCCTCGATGGTACCGCGCTCGCGGGCGATCCAGTAGTACTCGCCGACGATGCCGAGCGTGTCGGCGCCGTAGGGGAGATAGGTCGACAGCTGGTGCAGCAATGGGCCGGGGCAGAAGACCTCGGTTGTGAAATCGACGGGGAAGTCCTCGGGGATGGCGGGCGCTGCGGGAGCGGGGGTTGGGGCCGCCGCGGGTACCGAAGCCGGTGCCGGTGCGGGAATTTGGTCGCAAGCAGCGGCGGGCACGGACTCGATGACGTGTACGGGCTTTGGCGTCGCTTCCGGCTTGATCGTAGAATCTGCGGGCTCCACGGTGACAGGCGCGTCTGCGGCTGCGGTTTCAACCTCAACCTGCGTCGAGTTCTCGTTCTCGACGCTCGACTTTGCCTCGGCTGGCGTGGAGGCCATGGTGGTGATGCCGGCGTTTGCGTTCTCGGGGTCATAGACGACCGTGAGCGAGATGGCGGGCTGCGGCGTCTCGGGCTCCGGTGTCGACTCGGTAGCGTCTTGATCCGCGGGCTCGTCGGACTGATCGTCCTCGGCCTCGTCGCCAAAAACATCGCTGTTTTGGAACGCAGGCGTCTCGGGTTGGTTGGCGGCTTCTTCGGTTGTCGACTTGGGAGCCTCGTCGAGCTCCGCAGTGGCTTCCTGCTCTGATATGACTTTGGGATCGGTCGTGGCGGCGATTTCGGTTTCGGCTCCTGCCGTTACCTCAATAGCGACTTCGATCTCTGTCTCGGGCTCGGGTTCCGGTACGGCTTCAACCATGGCTTCTGGCTCGGGACGCTTAACGTGCTTGGGGCGCACGGCCTTCAGGTCCTTCTCGCCGCGCTTTTTCTTTTTGTAGGACTGCTTGGCGCCCTTGGCAGCCTTGGGCTTGTCCTCGCCTTTGGCAAGGGCGGCATCCCAGGCCTCGTTGGCGATGACGGTGGCATACAGGCGGCCGCCTTTAAAGACGGTCAGCTTAATGCAGTCGTCGAGCTCCTCGAGCAGCTCGCGCGTGGACTCGAAGCCCAGGTCATAAGCGGCCATATCGCCAGCGGCGAGTGCCTCCTCGACCTGCGTCATAAACGTTTGCTTACCGCACCCAATCGCGTCGCGCAGCAGGCGATACAGATAGATGTGGTTGCCCAGCGATAGTGCGGGCTTAACTATTGTCTTGCTCATGGCAAATCTCCTCTATACACACCAAAGCATCTTACCATCGCATGGGGCTTGCCATCTCGTCGCCCATGGCAAACGGGCGCGACCGTTGCCGGTTCGCGCCCGTTATACAGGTCGGTTATCTATGAGAGGAAAACGTGCTTAGTTGCCCGATGCCGTGCCTTGGCTCGAGCTGTCAGATGGCGTGCCAGATGCGGTGCCGCTCGAGCTGCTATTGTTGCCGCTGTCGGTTGTGTCCGTTCCCGATGTATTGCCGTTTGCCTGGTCGCTCGTGCTCGGTTGAGAGCCGTCGGTCGTTTGGCTTGAGTCAGTCGTGCCGGATTGCGTGCCGCTGTTGTTCACAGAGGAATTGGCGCCCTGCGACTGATCGGGGGCGTTCGAGGACGAATCGGTGGATGCGGAGTTGCCCTGCGAGTCGTCCTGCTGGCTTTGCGATTGATCTGAGCTATCCGCGTCGTGCTCGGTCGTGCGCGACGATAGGATTGGCTCGGGGCGCTCGCCCAGACCCTCACCGGCGGTGGTGATAAGGATGGCGCCAGCGCAGGCGATGACCGCGACGATGGCGATGGCGATCGAGAAGACGATGACCTTCTTTTGCGTCTGGCTGCGCTCTGCCGCCGCCTTGGCACGCAGGCTGTTGGGGGCGACGCGCGCCGTGGTCGCGCGCCCCGCAACCTGGCGCATCTCCTGCGTAATCGCGGCGCCGCCCAGGTGCTCCTCGGCATTAAGGTCAACGGGCTCATAGGCGCCGGCAGGGTAGTCGACGGCGGCGTGCGTACCTTTGAGGGCTTCGGCGCTGGCAGAGATAAAGTGGCGGTAGACCTGCGAGGACACAACGGTGATGACCGAGCTCACGGCGGCACCGATCACCGATCCGGCGATGCCGATCTTGGAAGCAAGTGCGACGCTCGTGGCGGCAGCTGCGGCGCCGGCGATGATTTGGGGAATGGAAATGTCGTCGAACAGGCCCTTTTTGGGCGCGATGGCCATGGTCTGTCCGATGGAATGGTTTTCGTGAACGCCGTTGTTGAGCGCGGCCGGTGTCATGACGCGCGTGCGCGGCGCGTCGGTGTACTTGGTTGTCATACGGGGCCCTCCCGGTGTAAATCTGCTTCGTTTCGTGTAGCCATCAGGGTACCCACCAGATGTGAATCGTACGTGACATTTAACAGATACCATCAACTCATCAATAGCTCACCAAATTGGTGGGATGCGGTTACACCCGGCGGTTGAACTACAATAGGGCTTGCTAATTGTTGTGAATGGCGTCTACGCACGGGAGCATTCTTATGAATCTTCACCTTTCTCAGTCTGATGGCTTTTTGCGTGTGGCGGCGGCCTCGCCGCGGATTCGCGTGGCCGATGTCGAGGGCAATGCCGAGGTTGCGCTGGCGGCTGTTCGCGAGGCGGTCGAGCGCGGTGTCCGTGCTCTGGTGCTGCCCGAGCTCAACTTGTGCGGCTATACCGCGGCTGATCTGTTCCATAACCGCACATTACTGCATACCTGCGAGACCGCACTGGCACATATTCTCGATGAAACCCGCGAGCTGCCGATTGTCTTTACCATCGGTCTTCCCGTTGCGGTGGCCGAGAATATCTACAACTGTGCCGCCGTGTGCTGCGCGGGCGAGCTTTTGGGCCTCACGGCCAAGAAGTATCTGCCCAACTATGGCGAGTTCTATGAGCGCCGTTGGTTTGCTCCGGCGCCCGCCGATCCCGTGTGGGTTGAGTTTGCCGGTCAGGGTCCGGTTCCGCTGGGTTCGGGGCTTGTCTACCGCTGCTGTGATGAGGGCGCCGAGGATTTGGTGCTCGGTATTGAGGTCTGCGAGGATCTGTGGGTGCCGGCGCCCCCTTCGACCGAGATGGCGCTTGCCGGTGCGACGGTGATCCTCAATCCGTCGGCCTCGGATGAGATTATCGGTAAGGCAGATTACCGCCGCAGCCTTATCTCTAACCAAAGCGCGCGCCTGTACTGCGCCTATGCCTACGCGGACGCGAGCGAGGGCGAGTCCACGACCGATATGGTCTTTGCAGGGGAGAACCTCGTCTACGAAAACGGTTCGAAGCTCGCCGCCACGAAGCTCCTCACCTGCGATATGGCGGTGGCCGACGTTGACCTCGACCGTCTGGTTGCCGAGCGTCGTCGTTCGACCACGTGGACGCGCGCGGACGATGCGCCAGAGGCCACGATTGTTGAGTTTTCGTTTGAGGGCGTGCTGGCCGAAGAACCTGTCCTGCGTGATGCGCTCGACATCGACCGTGTTTTCCCCCGCGCGCCCTTTGTGCCGGCCGACCATGGTGACCTGGCCGGGCGCTGCGAGACGATCCTCAATCTGCAGACTGCCGGCCTCAAGACTCGCCTTGCCCATACGGGTACCAAGGCTGCAGTCATCGGTCTTTCGGGCGGCCTGGATTCCACGCTGGCACTGCTTGTGACCGTGCGAGCCTTCGATGCACTGGGGCTGCCGCGCACGGGTATCACGGCGGTTTCCATGCCCGGCTTTGGCACGACGCATCGCACCAAGTCGAATGCCGAGTCGCTCGCTCGCGACCTGGGCGTGAGCTTCCGCGAGGTTTCGATCCACACGGCCGTGGAGCAGCACTTCAAGGACATTGAGCACGACCCGGCCGTCCAAGACGTGACCTACGAGAACAGCCAGGCCCGCGAGCGTACGCAGATTCTGATGGATCTGGCCAACCAGGCTGGCGGTTTTGTCATCGGCACGGGCGACCTGTCGGAGCTGGCGCTTGGCTGGGCTACCTATAACGGCGACCACATGAGCATGTACGCCGTCAACGCGAGCGTGCCCAAGACGCTTGTGCGCCATCTGGTACGTTATGCCGCCGATGTCTTTGGCGGGCGTATTGCCGAGGTCTTGCTCGATATCCTCGATACGCCGGTGTCCCCCGAGCTTTTGCCGCCCACGGGCGACGGTGAGATTGCTCAGAAGACCGAGGATTTGGTGGGCCCGTACGAGCTGCACGATTACTTCCTCTATTACCTGCTGCGTTTTGGCTTTGAGCCGGGCAAGATCTACCGTATGGCGCTCAAGAGCTTTGAGGGTGTCTATGACGCCAAGACCGTCCACACGTGGTTGCGTACGTTCTATCGTCGCTTCTTTGCCCAGCAGTTTAAGCGCAGCTGTCTGCCCGATGGTCCCAAGGTGGGCTCGGTGACGCTCAGCCCGCGCGGCGATTGGCGTATGCCGAGTGACGCCAGCTCGCGTCTGTGGCTTGCGCGGATCGACGCGCTCAATCCAATTGACTAAGGTTGGCTAAATTGAACCAATGCGGGGGTTGCAAGCGTTACACTTTTGCAATCTGATGGCCCGTATCGCGCGGCGCTCTTGTCGGAGCGCCGTATTTTTTATATCGAAAGGTGGCACCATGCAGGCATCGCAGCGTCTCGACCGCTTTGGCGCGGAGGTCTTCGCCTCGCTCAACAACAAACTTCTTGCGCTGAAGGCTCAGGGCAAGACCATTTACAACATGAGCGTGGGCACGCCCGACTTTAAGCCGTACGACCACGTGGTCGAGGCGCTCACGCAGGCCGCCCAAAATCCCGAGATGTGGAAGTATTCCCTGCGCGACCTGCCCGAGCTTAAGCAGGCCGTGTGCGATTACTATGAGCGTCGCTTTGGCGTTTCGGGCATTACGCCGTCCATGGTGCAGTCGTGCAACGGCACGCAGGAGGGCGTGGGTCATTTGGGCCTGGCCCTGCTCGATCCGGGTGACACCATTCTGGTTCCCGATCCGTGCTATCCGGTCTTTGAGGCGGGCGCCAAGATCGCCGATGCCAAGCTCGAGTACTATCCGCTGGTGGCGGAGCACAATTACCTGCCCTATGTGGCGGGCATCGATCCCGAGGTGGCCGATCGTGCCAAGTACATGATCGTGTCGTTGCCCGCCAACCCGGTGGGCTCGGTGGGCACGCCCGAGGTCTACGAGGAGATTATCGCCTTCGCCCGCGAGCACGACCTGCTGATCGTCCATGACAACGCGTACTCCGACATCGTGTTTGACGGCGAGCCCGGCGGCAGTTTCTTGCAGTATCCCGGCGCGCTCGAGGTGGGCGTGGAATTCTTCTCGCTTTCCAAGTCGTTTAACGTCACCGGTGCGCGCATCGGCTTTTTGGTCGGCCGTGAGGATGTGGTCTCTGCCTTTGCCAAGCTGCGCAGCCAGATCGACTTTGGCATGTTCTTCCCGATTCAGAAGGCCGCCATCGCCTGCCTCAATGGTCCGCGCGATGAGGTCGAGGCGCAACGTCTGAAGTACCAGGAGCGCCGCGATGCCCTGTGCGACGGTCTTGAGGACCTGGGCTGGGAGCGTCCCAACGCGCATGGCTCTATGTTTGTGTGGGCCAAGCTTCCCGGTGGTCGCACCGATTCCATGGCGTTTTGCGAGGAGCTTATGGAGAAGGCCGGCGTTGTGGTGACGCCGGGCGCGAGCTTTGGCCCTTCGGGCGAGGGGCACGTGCGCATGGCGCTGGTCCTGCCGCCCGATCAGATCGCTCTGGCTGTCGAGGCCATCCGCGAGGCGGGCCTGTATTAGAAGACTATTCGGGCTCGTCAATAGCTCGAAACCGATTTCGTGCAGTTATTTTACGAATCCTGCAAACAATTTCGGTAAACGGTCGATTTTTGGCTGCGTATAGGAGCATAATCAAAGTCCCGATTGGATGTATTGGGATTACGGCAAGCCGTTCGGGTCGTTCCCGGGCGGCTTGTTTGTGGAGAGAGATGGGAGTTTCTAATGGTTAACGAGAAGAAGGTCGCTATTGTCGGCTGCGGTTTCGTCGGTTCGTCTTCGGCGTTCGCGCTGATGCAGAGTGGTCTGTTCTCCGAGATGGTTCTCATCGACGTGGACAAGAACCGCGCCGAGGGCGAGGCCCTGGATATTGCGCACGGCATGACGTTTGCCGAGCCGATGAAGATCTACGCCGGCGATTATTCTGATGTCGCCGACGCCGCCATGATCGTCGTCACCGCTGGCGCTGCTCAGAAGCCCGGTGAGACCCGCCTGGACCTGGTCAACAAGAACGTCAGCATCTTTAAGTCCATTATTCCCGAGATTAAGAAGTCTGGCTTCGACGGCATTCTGCTCATCGTCTCCAACCCGGTCGACGTTCTGACCTACGCCGCCATCAGGATGTCCGGTCTGCCCGAGGGCCATGTCATCGGCTCCGGCACCGTGCTCGACACCGGCCGTCTACAGCAAATGCTCGGCGCCCACGTCGAGGTTGACCCGCGCGACGTTCAGGCCTATGTCATGGGCGAGCACGGCGACTCCGAGTTTGTCGCCTGGTCCAGCGCTCAGGTTGCCGGCGTGCCGCTGAACACCTTCTGCGAGCTTCATGGCCACCTGGAGCATGAGGCTGCCGAGAAGCGCATTGCCGAGGACGTCAAGAACTCCGCCTACACCATCATCGAGAAGAAGCACGCCACCTACTACGGTGTCGCTATGGCAGTAAAGCGCATCTGCACTGCCGTCATGCGTGACGAGCAGACCGTTCTGCCCGTCTCCTCGCTCATGGTGGGCGAGTACGGCCTGTCCGATCTGGCCATCTCCATGCCGACGGTCGTTGGTCGCGACGGTGTCGTCTGCCGCGTTCCCGTGCCGCTGAACGATGACGAGCAGCATGAGCTCACTGTCTCCGCAAAGGCCCTCAAGGACATTATCGACAGCGTCGACTTTTCCTGCTAAATCAAGCTCGCTAGAGCGAAAAGCTACAACGAAGGCGTCCGGGCCCATGTGACCCGGACGCCTTTTTGATGCATTGGGAACAGGTCGCTTTGCATCAATCTTCGATGCGCCTGGGGCGGACTCGACCGCTATACTGGTTCGTGCCAAAAGCGATCTAGAACGGAATGCCGTATATGAAAATCAATCACGCGATTCTGCATATCCTGGACTTTGACTCTGCCGTCAACGTCATGAGCCAGCGCGAGCTGGATATCGAAAGCCGTACCGTGCGCAGCTTTGTGACCACGCATCTGCGCCGCGCACGTACCTCGGCCGACAATAAGCGCGCCACGTTTGCGGAGAACTCTGCGTTTGGCGGCGAGCTCAAGGGCTATTTCTTTGGTGAGCGTGAGTTCGTGGACTTGTCTCAGCAGATTGCGGAGTTCATCTCTTCCGAACTCACCAAGGCCGAGAAAGCCGAGTCCACTGACGTGCTTGTGGCGGACTTTGACGATGATGAAGATGCCCGCTGGTTTGCCGTGATGCTGCTGGGCTCCAAGCAGGCATTCATGCACGAGGTGGGTCGCGAAGAGGGCGAGGTTCGTAACGACATCGCGCGCCACTACGCCATTTTGCCAAACCCCTCGCAAAAGGTGCCGAGCTATGCCATCGTGCGTGCAAGCACCATGGAGATCGGCTATGTGGATAAGAAGCGCAAGATTGCCGGCGAGGATCGCATGCTCATTCCCGACGGCTTGCTGCAGTGCGACACGGGGGTTTCGGGTAAGGAGGTCATCGACACGGTGACGCGCGTGGTCGAGGAGGTCGCCGAGGAGCACGGCGCCAACACGGCCGTAGCGCTCGCCAAGGTCAAAGCCGCCGTTGCCGAGAAGGTTGAAGACGACGAGGAGCTGCCGCCTTGGGATATCGTCGATGAGGTCTTTGAGGACGAGCCGGTCATCAAGGAGAGCGTGCGTGCGGCGCTGACCGAGGAGAAGGTGCCCGAGCGCGTGCCCGTGGAGCGCAAGCAAGTCGAGCGCGCGGCCGTACGCAATCACAAGATTCGTACCGACACGGGCATCGAGATCAGCTTCCCGGTCGAGATGGGTTCGAACTCCGAGTACATCGAGTTTGTCAACGAGCCCAACGGCCTCATCTCCATCGAGCTCAAAAACATCGGCAGCATCGAGAATCGATAGGTTGCGTTGCGCCTACAGCGGGAAAGCAAAGGCCGAAGCCTCGGACGAGGGCTTCGGCCTTTTTACTTGGGGCTGAATTGCACTGCAGGTTGAGCATAAGTCAGCGAAAACGACCCAGAGCGAGCAAGGTGACGTGAAAGAGGAGGGCATTGACCTTCTGGCCATGCCCGACGATTGAACGTCAGATTGCCGCTCTGGGTCGTTTGGAGCGTCGAGCCGTTACGCGGTTTGGTAAAACCGCGTAACCCTACAGCTGGCGCAGGCCTTCCTCGAGACCGGTCTTGCTGTCGGTCTTCTCGTCGCGCATCTTGATAACGCGAGCGGGGACACCGGCCACGACGGCGCCGGCGGGGACGTCCTCGACGCACACGGCGCCGGCGGCAACGACAGCACCCTTGCCCACGCGCACGCCTTCCAGGACCACAGCATTGGCGCCGATCATAACGTCGTCCTCGATGATGACGGGGGTGGCGCTGGCGGGCTCCACGACGCCTGCCAGCACGGTGCCGGCGCCGATGTGGCAGTTCTTGCCCACGGTGGCGCGACCGCCCAGCACGGCGCCCATATCGATCATGGAGCCTTCGCCAATGACGGAGCCGATGTTGATGATGGCGCCCATCATGATGACGGCACGGTCGCCGATCTCGACGCGGTCGCGGATGATCGCACCCGGCTCGATGCGGGCGTTGATGCCCTTGAGGTCGAGCATGGGCACGGCGGAGTTGCGGCAGTCGTTCTCCACATCGTAGTAATCGATGGAATCGACGTTGGCGTCGAGGATTGCCTTGAGCTCATCCCAGTCGCCAAATACAGTCTTTCCACGGCGGCCGCCATAGACATGCGCATTGCCCCACTGGACCTTCATGCCCGGCTTTTCGCGCACGTACAGCTTGACGGGCGTCTTCTTGGGCGCGGTGGCGATATAGTTGATAATCTCCTGTGCATCCATTTCGGCTGCGTTGCTCATTTGCGGTCTCTCCTTTGGGTGGATCCGGTTGATACCTGGTTAGGCAAACATGACCTGGTCGAACGTATAGAAGCCGGGTTCGCGGGTGACGAGCTTCTGCGCGGCTGCCAAGGCGCCGTTGACAAAGATCTGACGACTCGTGGCGCGATGCGCGAGCGTGACCTCCTCGTCCTGGCCAAAGAAACTCACTTTGTGCACGCCGGCGACAGTGCCACCGCGCAGCGAGTGCATGCCGATCTCCTTGGGGTCGCGCGCTCCGCACATGCCCTCGCGGCCATAGACGGGGTGGTAGCCTGCCTCGGGCTCGGCTTCGACGACGGCGTCGAGCAGCAACTTGGCAGTGCCGCTGGGGGCGTCGACCTTTTGGTTGTGGTGCGTCTCGACGATTTCGCAGTCAAAGCCGGGCAGCTCTCGCGTGGCCTGTGCCACCAGATGACGCAGGGCTGCGATACCGATGGAGTAATTGCCGGAGTGCATGACGCGGGCGCTCTGACCCAGCTCGCGCAGGCGATCCATCTGCTCGGGCGTATAGCCTGTGGTGCCCGAGACCAACGCCGCGCCCGTGCGCTCGACATAGGCGACGACGGCGTCGAAGGTCGCAACGTTCGAGAAGTCGATGATGACGTCGGCTGCCGGAGCGTTCTCGAGCTCTGACAAGTCGAAGCCGATCTGGGCGACGATGTCAAAAACGGGCTCTCCGGCAGCGTCGACAATACCCTCGGCGGTAGTGCGGATGAGCGAGCCCATGCGGCCCGTTCCCATAATGACGGTCTTAATCAAGCAGACCAGCTCCCTTCAGAGCATCGGTAAGTGCGGATCGCGTGTCGTCTGCCATGGGACACAGCGGCATGCGGTAGTTTGCCTCGATCATACCCATCTGGGCGAGCGCTTCCTTGACGGGGATGGGGTTGACCTCGCTAAAGAGGGCATTGATGAGCGGCTGGCCGGCAATCTGGATATCGCGGGCACGTGCCACGTCACCGTCCAGATAGGCGCGGCACATGTCATGTACGAGCTGCGGCTGCACGTCGGCCCACACGCTGATGGTGCCCGAAGCACCCAGACTCATGAGCGGCACGGTGAGCGCGTCCTCGCCCGAGTACATGCGGAAGTCGTCGGACAGCAGGTGGGCGATCTTGGCAGCGTAGGCGACGTTGCCCGAGGCTTCCTTAATACCCATGATGTTGGGGTGCGCGGCCAAGCGCTCCACGTTGCGCTCGCTGATGCCGCAGCCACAGCGGCCGGGGATGTTGTACAGGATGCAGGGGATGTCTACGGCATCGGCGACGGTCTTAAAGTGCTGGTAGATACCCTCTTCGTTGGATTTGTTGTAGTAGGGGGTAATGAGCAGTAGACCGTCGGCTCCCAAGCCCTGGTAAGTGAGCGACTTGGTGAGCATGGTCTGCGTGGAGTTGGAGCCCGAGCCGGCGATGACGGGGACGCGTCCTGCAACTTGCTTGACCACCGCGGCGACAACGGAGTTGTCCTCGTCGTCGGTCATCGTGGCACTCTCGCCGGTGGTGCCCAGGGCGAGGATGGCATCGGTGCCATTTTGCAGGTGGAAATCGATAAGGCGCTCGAGCGCATCAAAGTCGACACTGCCGTCCTTTTTAAACGGCGTAACCAGGGCGACGATTGAGCCCTCGAGATTGCGGATGTCCATGTTCTTCTCCTTCGCTTCGGCGATCTGGATGCGCTTGTTCCATTGGGCGGCGACTGCCAGGCGCTCGTCTTGGGCGCGGCGGCGGGCACTTTCGGCGCGCGACTTGGCCAACAGTTCTCGGCCGCACGGCAGCACGTCGAGCGTGGCAAAGTAATCGCCCGGGCGCTCGGCGCGGCGGATGAGGTCGGCCGCGCCATCGGGGCGCAGCAGGACCTCGGCGGAGCGCAGCCGTCCGTTGTAGTTGTAGCCCATGGAGTAGCCATGCGCACCGGTATCGTGGATTACAAGCAGGTCGCCCATGTCGATATGCGGTAGCTCGCGATCGATGGCGAACTTGTCGTTGTTCTCGCACAGATTGCCCGTGATGTCATAGGTGTTCGTGACGGGCGCTGTGCCCTTGTCGGCGCCGCCCGGCTGACCCATCACCGTAATGTGGTGGTAGGCACCATACATGGCGGGGCGGATCAAATCGACGGCGCTTGCATCGACACCGATATAGTCCTTGTAGATCTGCTTCTCGTGGATGGCCTTGGTGACCAGGCAGCCGTAGGGGCCCATCATAAAGCGGCCCATCTCGGTGTAGATTGCCACATCGCCCATGCCTGCGGGGACCAGGATCTCGTCGTATGCCGCGTGCACTCCCTCGCCGATGGCGTGAATGTCGTTGGCCTGCTGCTCGGGCAGGTAGGGGATGCCGACGCCGCCGGATAGATTGATGAAGGCGACGTGTGCGCCGGTCTCGCGCTCCAGGCGCACGGCAAGCTCAAAGAGGATGCGCGCGAGCTTGGGGTAATAGTCGTTGGTGACGGTGTTGCTGGCAAGGAAGGCGTGGATGCCAAAGTCCTCGGCACCCTTGGTCTTGAGCATACGGAAGGCCTCGAAGAGTTGCTCGGTGGTCATGCCGTATTTGGAGTCGCCGGGGTTGTCCATGATGCCGTTGGAGAGCTGGAACAGGCCGCCCGGATTAAAGCGGCAGCTGACCGTCTTGGGGATGGGCCCCGCAACACGCTCAAAGAACTCGATGTGGCTGATGTCGTCAAAGTTGACGATGGCACCCAGCTTGTCGGCGAGCTCAAAGTCCGCAGCCGGCGTGTCGTTGGACGAGAACATGATGTCGTGCCCCGTGATACCCAGCGAGCGGGCGATCATGAGCTCGGTATAGCTCGAGCAATCGCAGCCGCAGCCGTATTCGTTGAGAATAGAGATGAGTGCCGGGTTGGGGTTGGCCTTGACGGCAAAGTATTCCTTAAAGCCCGGGTTCCACGCAAAGGCGTCGCGCACCTCTTGCATGTTGCGGCGGATGCCCGCCTCGTCGTATAGATGAAACGGCGTGGGGAACTGCTCGACGATATGCTCGAGCGTCTCCTTGTCCACAAACGGCTGCTTGGCCGCATATGCCTCGTTGGGGGTCAATGCCATGTCCCGTAAACCTCGCTATCCAGACGGCGCCATCTGCGCATCGAATCCGCATAGTGTGGACCCAATGTCCGGATAGCGCTCCCGCATTGCTGCAGACAGTCCTGTGGGTGTTTCCCACAGGCCCACCAGGTTGTTCGTGCCCGAAAAACCCAGTTCGGCGGGTTTCGCCTCCCCGCGGGGTCAAAGCCTGCCGGCTCGCCCGCGGCTCTTCGTGCCCGCGCCTCTATCAAGTGGTAAAGACCCTATCACGTTGCACTTTACCAAACAAGAGTATTCGTATATAACGTTTAAAAAATGCAGGGATATGCTGGAAACATGTGCGCCACAATCCTGTATCACAATAAGTTGCAACAGATGTGCCTCACGAAGGGATCCTCTATGACCGAGCTCCAAGAACTCCGTCGCTATCGCCGCGATCTCCATCGCATTCCGGAGCTCGATTTCGATCTTCCGCTAACCATTGCCTATATCGAGGGCGTGCTGGCACCGCTCACCTGCGAAGTGACCCATCCGTGCCCCAGCTGCGTCTGCGCTTTCTTCGACGCCGGCGTTGATGCCGCGCATGCCACGGCGATTCGCGCCGATATGGATGCGCTGCCCATTGAGGAGGCGACAGGGGCGGCCTTTGCCTCGACCCATCCCGGCAAGATGCACGCTTGCGGACATGACGGTCACATGGCCATGGCACTTGCCGCCGCGACGTATGTCGACCGTACGATTCGCGAGCAGCCGGGCGCCATGAGGCGCAACGTGCTCTTTGTGTTCCAGCCGGCCGAGGAAACGACCGGTGGTGCCAAGACGGTATGCGAGAGCGGCGTGTTCGAGCGCTATGGGGTCGACCGCATTTTTGGCTTCCATGTGTGGCCCGATCTGCCTGCCGGCACGTTGGCGAGCTGTTCCGGTCCGCTGTTGGCGCGTTCGAGCGAGACGCATATCTATATTCACGGTACGAGCATCCATATTGCTAAGACCTATGGCGTGCCGGTCGAGGAGTCGCACGATGCCGCGTTGGCGGCAGCGAAGTTTTTGGTTGCCGAGCGCGAGCTGATGGACGAGCTGGGCGGCGACGAGCCCTGCATCGGCAAGTTTGGTCTGCTGCAGGCCGGTACGGTTTGCAACGCGGTGGCGGGGGAGGCCCATGTGGCCGGAAGCCTGCGTGTGTTTACGGACGACATGTTCGACCGGGCGCGCGAAGGCGTGCGCCGCGTGCTGGACGATGCCTGTGCCGCAACGGGCTGCACGTACGATCTCGACTTTGCCGAGGGCTATCCGCCGGTCGACAACGACCCCGAGTTGTTTGCCAGCGTCGCGCCTGCCTTGCCCGGCCTGCAGCTTGTGGAGGAGCCGCTGTTAATTGCCGAGGACTTTGCGTTCTATCAGCGCCATCTGCCGGGCGTGTTCTTCTTGCTGGGCACGGGCGTGCCAGAGGCGCAAGAAAACCCGATCGACGCAGACGGCTGCCCAGCTTATGCGATGAGCGCCCTTCACACCGATACCATGCTCTTTGACGAGGAAATTTTGCTCAAGGGCCTCGATGTCTACAAACGATTGCTTGGCTTGGAGTGACGATGGAACGACGCCGACAGTCTGCCATATATAGTCCTGGTGGGTGCGGGTGTGGCTTGCTGCTGCTCCCGGTTATTGCTGTGAGCATTGGCCGTTTACCGCGGCCTTAGCTCTCAGCTAATGAATTCAAGTTTAATCCTTCCTACGATGTGCTGTGTACCGGCGCGGTAGCCGGATCGTAGGAAGGATGCATAATGAAAAAGCTCGAAAACGAAGTGCTGCTGAGCCGTCGCGCTGCACTTGGCGCATTCGCCACCGTCGCCTTGGGGACTGCCGGTCTTCTTGCCGGTTGTGGTAGCGATAAGGCGACCGTCACCGAGGACGCTGGCGATGGCGACAAGAAGGAAGAGGCGAAGAAGGAAGAGCAGCCTACGACTGACCTGGCGGTTGGCACGACGGTGACCACAGCTGCCGGTCTTTCCGTCGTCGTCGATTCCGTCCAGCCCGGCCTTACAAATTATGACGGTTCGACCATGACGGGCATTCACGTCACGTACGTCAACAATGGCGATGAGGGCGCAGATTACAATATCTACGACTGGAAGGGCGAGGACGCCAACGGCGCCCAACAGAATCAGGGTTACTACAGCGAGGGCTCCGATGAGCTGCAGTCTGGTACCCTTTCCGCCGGTGGCTCCGTGGCGGGCAATATCTACTTTGATGGCGATATCAAGAAGGCACTGTATTTTGCCAACATGTTTGATAAGTCTGCCACTGCAAGCTGGGTGCTGGCCTAGCATGTCGCTACCGTTGCGCCGGATGGGAGGTGAAGTCGTATGCCCGATAAAAAGCTGACCGAGGAGTTGCTCAATGAGCTTCTCGATGCGCCGAACATCGATGGCTATATCAGGGAGCACGACTTTGCCGCACCGTCGCTTTCGGATTACCTGAAGCAGCTACTGCAGGAAAAGGGCTTGGAGCGCTCGCGCGTGGTTCGTATGGCCGATCTCAATGAGACCTTTGGCTATCAGATCTTTACCGGTGCGCGTCATCCGAGTCGCAATAAGGTGCTGCAGATTGCCTTTGCGATGGCGCTGACGCTCAAAGAGACCAACCGTGCGCTGACGGCTGCCGGGGTAAGCGTCCTTAACTGCAAGGACCGCCGCGATGCGATTATCATCTTTTGCATCGATCGCGGGTGCAGCCTCCAAAAGGTCAACGAGGAGCTGTATCGCTTTGGCGAGGAGACGGTGAATTAGCCGCTGATATCTGAGCCGGCGGAGCTGTCGAACAACGATGCAAACGAACGGGGCGCGGATGCCATGGGGTGTCTGCGCCCTGCGCTATGATGGAGGCTATGGATACTCAGACCCCAACATATTCCAATGACGAGCTGACCGCAGCGCTTGCCGAGCACCTGGCGTCGCTCGATCGCGACGACAGCTATCGCGTGGAGCGTGTACTTAAGCGCTCGTCCGTTGAAACAACCGAGCTCGTGTACTTTGAAGGAACCGGCGGTGGTTCGCTCGGTCCCTTTGTCCGTAAACGTATCGATGCTTCGGCTCAAATCGGCGGGGCATACGAGCGTCTGTTTGCCGCTCAGCGGGCAGGCAGGCGTTTTGAGCACCTGCCCAGAATCGTCGATTGTCGTCGTGCGGGCGACGAGCTCAACGTGGTTATGGAATACATCGAAGGGGAGACACTCGGGGCACTGGTGGACCGTCTGGGAGCCGCTCCCGATTATGCGCGTGAATTGTATCCTGTCCTTTGCGACGCCGTGGGCGAGCTCCATGCCGGTTTTGCAATGGCGGGGGAGGCTTCGGCGCCGGTGATCCATCGCGACCTCAAGCCGTCGAATATCATCGTGACAGGTACCAACTATACGCCTGATGACGGCCTGACGTTTTCATCGCTGGTGATTATCGACTTGGGGATCACGCGCGTGTGGCGCGATGGCGCCGATGCCGATACTGTCAAGTTTGGGACACGGCCCTATGCGCCGCCCGAGCAATATGGGTTTGGGCAGACGAGCGTGCGAAGCGACGTCTACGCGCTCGGTGCCCTGCTGTTCTTTTGTTTGACGGGAGTCGACCCTAAACCAGGGCTCGACATGCGCGAGCAATGCGAGGTGCGCGGCATTCCCACTCCACTTGCCGATGTCGTTTGCATGGCGATGGCGCTCGATCCGGCCAAGCGTTTTGCGAGTGCGGAAGCGTTGGGACGGGCGACGCGCGCGGCATACGATCTGAGTCGCCCCGTGCGGCCTCCTGCGCCTGCGCCTGTCCGTACTCCGGCCTCGGAGACGTTGTTGACGCCCCAAGGGCTCCAGAACCCCGCAAGGCTTCCTAGGCCTGCCACCTCCGCTGCATGCGGTCTGCTCTCTCGCGTTCCGGAGTCCCTGGGGCGCATTTGGAATACGCTCGTCTGCTTCTCGCTGCTTGTGTTCTTTGCCGGAAGTCACTTTGCCGTCTTTCAACCCACGGGAGCAAACCAAAGCTACCCGATGTGGCTTCTCATAATCGAGTATTTTTTCTTTGTCGATGGCCTTATGGCGCTTATGCATTTTGCGCTGCTCGATAAGCGCCGTCTTCGTCGGCGATTCGCACTGCTCGACAGCTATCGCGGCAAGAAACTCGCGAAACTCTGGCTCAAGGCATTGGGTGTGCTGCTCCTATGCATGATCGTCATAGTCGCGGTTGCCAATGCGACCGGCGTCGTCGATACCTCCGCTACCTAAAAGAAAAGGGCCCCATTGGGGCCCTTTGCAGTTGCACTTAGATGCGGTTCATCTGAGCGGCGACTTTGTTGTACCAGTCCTGCCACGTGGGTGGGCAGTACTTTTTGGCCGCAGCCGGGGTAAGGGTGGAGCCGTAGTTGGCGCCCAGATAGGCAACGTGAGCGAAGATGCCCTCGCTCCAGCTGCCAAAGCTGCGCCAACCGCCGCCACGTGCACTCCAGCCCCAGGCGTTGTAAGAATTGGCGCAATAAGCACCCTTGGTGCTCTCGATGCAGGCGATGGCGGGGGACCAACGGGGGTCGACGCCGGTATTCCAAGCGGCGACGGCAAAGTTATAGCCCTGGCCTGCCATAGGGGAGCCGGCGAGGTAATTGTCGATGCGGCTCGTCCACTCATTAATGAACGAATCGTAATCGGAACTACCGGTGTTGGCGTTGTTCACCGTGGTGTCGATGGTGGTGTTGGCGTTGGTGGCCTGGCTGCTGGAATTGCTGCCGCTCACGCCCTCGCCCGAGAGCTTCTCGGCGGCAGCGGCCTTATCGGCCTCAAGCTTGGCAAGCTCGGCGGCATTTTCCTGCTCGGCTTTTGCCTGTGCCTCGCTGCGGAGCTGCTGGGCCTGCGCCAGCGCATCCTCGGCGTTTTTCTGCTCTGCCTCAAGCTGAGACTTGGCCTGCTGGAGCTCGGCCTTGTTCTGCTCGAGTTCGGTTTGCATGTTATTGAGCTCTTCGATCTCGTCGAGGCTCGAGCTTGTGATCTGGTTGGTGTATTTGCAGGTCGTGATGAACTCACCCAGGCTCTGTGCGTTGACCAGGAAGCTCACGATGGGGTTGGTGCCCTTCTGGTACTTGTACAGATCGCGCATGGCGGTGCATGCCTTTTCCTGCTGATCGGGAAGCTTCGCCTCGATCTTTTCGATACTTGCCTCGTTGGCGTCAATCTGCTTCTGCAGATCGCCGAGCTTGGTGCGGGCATCGTTGTAGGCGCTCGTGGCGGCTTCGATCTTCTGCTGGGCGGCGGCAAGCTGATCCTGCGTTGCCTGCGAGGCGGCATACGCCGCGACGGGGGAGAGCATCGGCGTGGCCGTCAACGCAACGGCGAGCGCGGCGCTCGTGATGATACGAGCCGGCTTCGACGCGATGAGCGCTGCGGTGCGATGATTCGAATGCTGCATCCAGTCCCTCTGCAATCAATCGTAGGTTATTGTTCCTCAGGTATTCTACTACTGCTTTCGACCTCAACTTGAACCTTAAAGGTTTTAAAGGGTCAAGTTGAACTTGAGACTTTGGCTTTGACCTGCAGTTATATCGAATTGTTGAGAAACCATAGAGTTCAACTTTAACGTTACGGGGGCCTGTTTGGGACGGGCTTTGGACTGTGAAGGCTATCTCAACGTTGGGGTTTGTGGCTATAAGGCCCCATTGCGGCGAGCTTGCCCTACTTCGTTGAGCGCCTGGGCGGGGGTGAACGAACAGGTGCCGTCGCCGAGTTTGATTACCCTGATGTTGTCCCCGGCGTGGGCATCGGAGACGAGGCCAAACTGCTCGATGGCGGTATCGTGTCCGCCGGCGACGGGCGTCTTGCGCGTGCCTTTGTGCGCCGATGTATCGATGGAGGTGATGTAGGCGGCACCGTCGTAAGCGTCGTTTGCGGTGCGCAGAGGAGCAGTCGCTTGCGCGCGCGGCGCCAACTCGCGTTTTGCGGCATCGAGGATGGGGTTATCGGTTGGAAGGTCCTGGAGCACGCGTGCGCCTTTCACTCGGGGGTATCAATATGCTGAACCCTACAACAACGGTGGGTTCATTGCCGTTTGTCATACGGCGGTGAGCGCGGCCTTCATGCTGGATAATTGCGTTGATTGTCATAGATACAGTGGAGCTTTAGGAGGAAACGGTCCGGCACGCTAAAATAAACGGGTTGCATAAAGACCGCCCGTCGTGGGCAGTTCTAGATAGGAAGTTTCCATGGCATTGCAGTTTACAGAGCGCGAGTTTATCCCCGTGCTGCTCGGTGGCGACATCAACGCCTATTCGGTGGCGCGCGCCTTTTACGAGGAGTATCAGGTCAAGAGCCTGGTCTTTGGCAAGTACCAGACCGGTCCTGCGTACCGCAGCCAGATTATCGACTACACGCCCAATGTGGATATCGACACCATGCCGGTCATGATCGAGACCATTAACGGTGTCGCTCAGGCCAATCCCGATAAGAAGATTATTCTCATGGGCTGCGGCGACAACTATGTCGCGCTTGCCGCACAGGCTCAGGATGCCGGCGAGCTTGCCTCAAACGTCATCGCGCCCTATGCGCCCTACAGCATGCTCGAACAGTGCCAGAAGAAGGAAATCTTCTACGAGCTGTGCGAGAAGCACGGTGTTCCCTATCCGCATACGTTTACCTTTACCATGGCCATGCTCAACGCCCGGGGCGAGGCTCCTGCCGAGGTGCTCGACCAGATCGATTTTCCCTTCCCGATGATCCTGAAGCCTTCCGACGGCATCATGTGGTGGGAGCACGAGTTCGAGGGACAGAAGAAGGCCTACGAGATCGCCGATCGCGCCGAGCTGGAGCAGGTCATTCGCGATGTATACGCGAGTGGCTACACCGATGATCTGATCCTGCAGGATCGCGTGCCCGGCAACGACGAGTACATGCGCGTGCTTACCAGCTATTCCGACCGCAACGGCAAGGTGCGCATGATGTGCCTGGGCCACGTGCTGCTCGAGGAGCACCAGCCTCACGGCGTTGGCAACCACGCCTGCATCATCACCGAGCCCAATGACGAGCTCATGGGCGGCGTGCGCAAGTTGCTCGAGGACCTCAAGTTTACGGGCTTCTCCAACTTTGACGTCAAATACGACGAGCGCGACGGTTCGTTTAAGTTCTTCGACTTCAACACTCGTCAGGGCCGCAGTAACTACTACGTCACCAACAGTGGCTTTAACGTTGCCAAGTACGTAGTGGACGAGTATGTGTACAACCGCCCGTTTGAGCCCGAGTTTGTGACGGCGCAGAACGAGGCGCTGTGGATGGTTGTCCCCATGGGCGTGGTCGATAAATACGTCAAGGATCCCGAGCTGCGCGCTAAGGCGCATCGCCTGGTCAAGGAGGGTAAGGCCGCCGACCCCTCGTTTATGAAGGGCGACTTTGTCTTTAACCGCTGGCTGCGCATGTGGCACACCAAGCTGCGTCACTTTAAGCTGTTTAAGACGTATTACAAATAGGATGAACGTCGCGCCCGCCCGGTTTGTATCGGACGGGCGCGGGTATGATACGCGCAATGGTGCGAGCGTCACCAAGGAGGCGGCGATGGAAAAGCTGGGGGTTATCGGCGGTATGGGCGCCGAGGCCACGTCGTATTACTACGACCAGGTGGTGCGTCACACGGCTGCTACCTGTGATCAGGAACATATCGACATGGTGGTACTTTCCAAGTCGACCATGCCCGACCGCACGCTGGCCATCAAGACCGGCGAGCATGCCGAGCTGCTGGCGACCATGAAGGAATGTGCGCAGGCGCTCCAGACGCTGGGCTGCGCGCACATTGCCATTCCCTGCAACACGTCGCACTACTTCTACGATCAGATTCAGTCGTTTACCTCGGTCCCCATCATCCATATGCCGCGCGAGTCGGTGCGCTATGCGCTTGCCGGCGTGGTGATGGGGGAGTGTGAATTCGACCCCAACTTGAGCATGCCGGCCGAGCCGGTGCGCAAGATCGGCATCATGGGTACCGATGGCACCGTGGGTGCCGGCGTCTACGGTCGCGAGTGCGAGGCGGCGGGCGTCGAAGTTGTCTATCCCAGCGAGAAGCGCCAGGCCGATGTGATGTCGCTTATTTACGACGACGTGAAGGCAGGACGCGAGCCCGATATGGATAAGTTTGACCGAGTGATGTGGGAGTTTGCCCGCAGCGGCTGCGACCGCGTCATTCTGGCCTGCACGGAGCTTTCGGTGCTGCAAAAGTATCGCGAGATGCCCGAGATCACCCTCGACGCCATGGACGTTTTGGTGCGCGAGTCCATCATCCGCAGCGGTGCCCCCTACCGCCTGTAGCCCTCGACCTGCCAAAAAGGGACAGGTTTATTTTGGTAGGTTTTATCTGGGAAAACAGTAAAGGCCTCGGCTCGTTTGTGCGAGCCGAGGCCTTTTGCATTTTGCGGTTGCTGCCAGCGATTGCTAGAACAGGAAGCCGATGGCGATAAGGGCGATGCTGACGATAAGTACGGCAATGTCCAAGCCTTTGATGGGGTAGCGCTTGTACGAGCTCGCACGCGTGCGCAGGTAGAAGCCGCGCTGCTCGGCGGCAAGCGCGGAGGCATCGGTCTTGCCCACGCTCGAGATCAATAGCGGCACGCACAACGGCAGCATGAGCTTGAGTTTCTTGACGGGATTCTTGGTGTCGTACTCGACGCCGCGTGCGGTCTGTGCCTCCATGATGGCGTTCATCTCTTGGCCAAACACCGGCACAAAGCGCAGTGCCGTGGTAAAGGTAAAGGCGTAGCGATACGGCACGTGCAGCACCTCCACGCAGGCATTGGCAAGGTCGTTGAGCTTGGTCACCATGAGCATCAGGATGAGTGGCAGCGCTACGCCCAACAGGCGCAGACAGGCCTTCGAGCCGGTGATGAGGCCTTCGTCGGTGACGAAGCCCCACACCACGTTGCCATCGCGCATAAAGGCCAGCTGCAGCGCTAACATGATAAGTGCGAGCGGAATCAGCAGCTTGAGCAGCGAGAACAGGCGGTCGACGACGCCGGCGTAGGCTCCCAGCGCGAGCGTGAGCGCCAGAAACCCCAACAGCGCCACGTAGGTGTCGGACAAAAAGATGCCGATGATGATGGCAGCGGCGAGGCCCAGTTTGATGACGGGATTCAGACGATGCAGCAGCGTGTCGCCCGGCATATAGTCGATGACATTAACCACGGCGGACCATCTCCTCGGTAATGCGAACGATATCGGTGACCTCGCTCACCTGTGCAAAGGCGGGCGAGACGGAGGATGCCAGACGGCGTGAGAGTTCAATAACCTGGGGCGGTTCAACATAGGCACGCTGCATGAGCTCGATGTTCGAGAACAGCTCGTGCGTGCGGCCGCGATCGAGGATGCGACCGTCGGCCATTACTACGATGCGCTCGGCAAAGTCGGAGACGACTTCCATGTCGTGGCAGACCATGATAACGGCGCAGCCGCGCTCGGCCATGGTGCGCACCGTTTCCATCACGGTCATGCACTCGCGGTAGTCCAGGCCACTCGTGGGCTCGTCGAGCACCACGATCTTGGGCTCGACCACCACGACGGAGGCGAGCGCCACCATTTGGCGTTGGCCGCGCGAAAGGGAGAAGGGCGCCTCGTCGGCGGGCAGACCAAAGCGGTCGATGACGAGCTGGGCGCGACGTAGGGCCTCGGCTCGGTCGATGCCGGCAAGCTCCAGGCCAAAGGCGACCTCGTCGAGCACGGTGTCCTTGCAAATCTGGCGGTCGGGGTTTTGGAATAGGGTTGCGACTTCGCGTGCGATGCGGCTCGTGGGAACCGATACCGTGTCCAAGCCCGTAAAGCGCACGCTGCCCGATGCAGGCCTAAGCAGACCCGTGAGCAGCTTGGTGAGCGTGGTCTTGCCGGCTCCGTTTTGGCCGACAATGCCCACGAGCTCGCCGGGATAGAGCGTCAGGTTGAGGTCGTGGACGGCGGCGCCACCATGGGGGTAGGAAAACTCAACGTGGTCAAACGTGAGCACCGGCTCGGCGTCTCTCGCATGCGGGCGCAGCGACGGTGCGTGCGGGGAGCCTGCGGGCGCCTGAATGTCGCTGCTTGCATGAGCGGGGTCGACGATGCCCGTAATCAGGCGCTCGGCCTCATCAACATCTAAACAGGGAGTGCCACTGGCCAGGCCATCGGCCTCGAGGCTGTTGAAAATGCGCGTGACGCGCGGGCAATCGACACCGATGGCGCGGAGCTTGTCGGTGTGCGCAAAGACCTCATGTGGCTCGCCTTGCAGCGCGATCTGGCCGTGATTGAGCACGAGCACGCGGTTGCAATACTCCGAAAGCAGGGCGACCTTTTGCTCAACGACGACGATGGTGATGCCGAGGTTACGGTTTGCCTCGCGCAGCGTTTCGAAAACCAGTGTGGAGCTGACGGGATCGAGTGCCGCGGTTGGCTCATCGAGCACCAGCACGCGCGGGCGCATGGCGAGGATGGCAGCGATGGCCACCTTTTGCTTTTGGCCGCCCGAGAGGGTGGCTATCTCGCGGTCGCGCAGGTCGCTAATGCCGACGGCCTTAAGCGTCTCGCTCACGCGCTGCTCGATCTGGTCATGCGGAACGCCAAAGTTCTCCAGGCCAAAAAGCATCTCGTCCTCAACGACCGAGGCGACCATCTGCGTGTCGATGTCTTGCAGCACGCTGCCGACGATCTGCGATATGTCGGTGAGCGAGACCTCGCAGGTGTCGTGCCCGTCAACGAACACGGAGCCAAAGAAGGTTCCGCTGTAGTGGTGGGGCACGGCGCCCGACAGGCAGGCGGTAAGTGTTGATTTGCCGGCACCCGAAGGCCCGATGATGCCGATGAAATCTCCCTTGTTCACGCTGAGCGAAACGTGGCTAAGCGCCTGCTCGGCCTGCGTGCCATAGGCGAACGAGACATCGTCGACGTTGATGATCGTTTCCATGGATACCTTTCATAGTCATTGGGGATGTTCTTACATGACTAGTCGTTTAAGGACGTCCCCAATAGCTCGTTGTTTGGGACAGTCTTTGCTGGTGAAGCACGTAGACGGCTTTACGAGGTGCCCCAGGTTGGCGCGAAAGAGGAGCGAAGCGTACTTGGGTACGCGAGCGACGAATGAACGCCAATATGGGGTGGCTCGTAAAGCCGAGCGGGTTAGTTAAGCCTAAGGGCCTTCTGGATGGGCAGATAGAGCGCGCCGACCAGAATGGCGTTGAACACAGCGGTCATGGCGACGACGGGCAGCATAGCTGCGGCGAGTTCGCCCACTACGCCGAGCATGGCCATCTTGATGACCATGAAGATGACGCCCGAGACAAAGGTGGTCACGAACGTAGCGACGATGGCGACGGCAGGCTTAACTTGGCCATCCTTGGCGGCAGTGTTGACAATGACGGCCATAAGCATGGCGGCGATGCCCTCGGCGGCAAAATCGACAAACGGCGAGGTAGTGGTGATCTGGATTACGGCCGCCGAGATGAGACCGATGACGAGTGCCTGACCAATGTTGGGACGAACGACCAGGATGGTGAGGCAGAAGGCCGAGATGATGAACTCGGGGCTAATCATGCCGCCGGAGATACCCGAGATTGCCTTGCCGACGGTAAAGTTGAGGATGAAGCCGGCGGCAAGCAGGATGGCGAGCAGGACAAGGGCGCGAACATCGAGTTTGCCGCAGTCAGTGGTCTGGACGGTGCGGGGCTGGGCGGTGGCGGTGGTGTTCTGAGACATGTTGAAAATCCTTTCGGAAGGGGAGTGCAAGGGAAAAGCGGAGGCGCGTGATGCGAATGCGATCGGGCTCGAGATAGAAAAAGGCCCCCGGTCGAAACCGGAGGCCTTTCAATCACCTAGAGCGCAAAAACAGGCGTGAGGGACTCACTGTCGACCGATCGTATTCGCATCACGCCACCACCAGTTGTTGAGGGACGTCATCGTGTTCTTCATGTTGGTGGCTCCTTTCGTGATGCCATGGCGCGGTCGCGCCCAGTTGCTGTTGCGCTGCACTATAGCACAGCGAAGTGTGTGCGGGGAAATCTTTTTTGAAAAGATTTCGGCGACGTTTCCCGCCGGTCGAAGGGGCGGGCTGAGCGGGGGGGACCTTGGCCATCCCGCCCGCGCCTTAAGGTGTGGGGTTCTTAGGCCTTCTTGCGACGATAGATCACGAAGCCACAGACACCGATGATAATGGCGCCAACACCCATGGCGGCCATGTTGTTGCCCTTGGACTTCTCCTCGGTGATTGGATGAATATCATACCAATGTGGATTTACTTCTTTCGGCGGTGAATCACGTTGATGGCGTAGCCCACGAGCAGGGCCAGAACGATGACGATAAAGCCAAGGATAGGGTTGTCGTTCACGGGGTTCTCCTATTTTCCGAGTGGTGAGAATTCGTCGACGATGAGGTCGAGGCATTGCGGAAGCGCGCGGGCGCCAAAGACACCGGAGTTGCTGGAGATGATCTCGCCATCGAACTGCATACCCAGCGACGGCGTGCAGGTAATCTTGGCTTCCTTGGTCTGGATAATCTTAAACTGCGGGCGGCCGAGCACCTTGCCGGCGGGGTCGAGCGCAGCGGTGATCACGGTAGGCAGCAGCTGCACCGTGCGAACGGGTTCAATAACGACGATGTCGACCATGCCGTCGTTCATGCGGCAGCTGGGGAACAGGTTGATGTCGTTTTGGATGACTGAGGTATTGCCCGCCATGCAGCAGATGCCGTCGAGCTCCTCGACCATGCCGTCGTGCTCAATGGTGAAGTGCGCCACTGTGGGATTGGGCGTGGCGAGTGCGGAGAGGAAGTAGGCGATCTCGCCGATGTCGTTTTTGGTGGGGGCGGCCTTCATCATGATCTCGGCGTCGTAGCCCGAGCCGGCGATGATGATGAAGCCGTGGCGCTTCTCGTTACCGTTCTCGTCGATCCAAAAGAGCTCACCCATGTCCACCTTGACCGTGCGGCCGGCGCGGCAAGCCTTGGCAAGCGCCGCCGCCTCGGGGGCATTGCCGATGTTGTTAAAGAACAGGCAGGCCGTGCCAGAGGGAAAGACGAGTGTGGGGACACCGCACCCGCGCATCTGGTCGAGCACGTTAGAGACGGTGCCGTCGCCGCCCGAGACCACCACGCGATCAAACTCGCGCACGTCCGCCACGGCGTCTTCGGGCTCCATGCCGTCGCCGATAAAGCGCATCACGACCTCGTCGCCGCCCTGTGCGAGGGCGTGCGTGAATGCGTAGATTTCATCTGAGCTGGGGCCCGATGCCGGGTTGTGGATGATAAGGCAGCGCATACTTACGTTCCCGTTCTGTGACTAACCGAGTATAGTTGTAAGGCAATGCCGATATCCTACCCGTGTTTTTCGGGCCTAACCTTATTCGATGGGTTGATATGTACATTTCCACACATCAGGCTCTACTCGATTTTTGCCAGCGCGCTCGTGAGTTCGACGCAATCGCCGTCGATACCGAGTTTTTGCGCGAGCGCACGTTCCATCCGCGTCTGTGCCTGGTCCAGATTGCCACCCCCGCCGAGAGCGTCGCGGTCGACCCCCTGGTGATTGACGACCTGTCGCCGCTCGCTGAGCTTATGGCCGACGAGAGCGTGGTCAAGGTCTTCCACGCCTGCTCGCAGGATATGGAGGTCATGCTCCACACCGTGGGCGCGCTGCCGCGTCCGATTTTTGACACGCAGGTCGCCGCCGCCTTTTTGGGTGAGCGCCAGCAGATTTCCTACGGCGCGCTCGTTCAGACGTTCTGCGGCGTATCGCTGCCCAAGACCGAGTCCTTGACCGATTGGTCGCGCCGCCCGCTGAGCGATAAGCAGATTGAGTACGCGATCGATGACGTCAAGTATCTGATCGTCGCCTATACCGAGATGATGAGCCGCCTGCGCGAGCTTGGCCGCGTGGACTGGGTGCTCGACGAGTTGCGCCCGCTGGCAGACGAGTCGCACTACCGCGCCGACCGCCATGAGGCATTCCGCAAGGTCAAGCGCATCAACTCGTGTAGCCGCCATCAGCTGGGCATTGCGCGCGAGCTTGCCGCCTGGCGCGAGGACCGCGCCGAGCGCCGCAACATCCCGCGCAAGTGGGTTATGTCCGACGATACGCTGCTGGCGCTCGTCAAGCGCAATCCCGTGCGCGTTGAGGAGTTCCGCAGCATCCGCGGCACCGATCAACTGGGGGAGCGCGATGTGGACGGCGCGCTCATGGCCATCAAGCGCGGCGCGAGTTGCCCGCACGATCGCCTGCCGCTCATGGTGCGCGGACATCGCCAGATCTCTCCGGAGCTGGAGAGCGTGACGGATCTCATGTACGCGCTCATTCGCCTGGTTGCCGAGCGTTCGGGCGTGGCGACCTCGGTCATTGCCTCGCGCGATGACCTGGCCGACTATATTGAGCATCCCGAGCAGAGCCCTTTGCGCGAAGGTTGGCGCTTTGAGCTTGTGGGCTCGCGCCTGGACGATCTGCTCTCGGGCAACATGGGGTTGACGGTGAAGGACGGCAAAATCGAGCTCCTGTAGGTATATGGTTACGCGGTTTTACCAAACCGCGTAACAGCTCGACGCTGCAAACGGCCGAGAGCGGCAATCTGACGTTCAATCGTCGCTCGCGTACCAAAGTACGCGTCGCTTCTCTTTCACGTCACCTTGCTCGCTCTCGGCCGTTTTCGCTGACATTGCCAAAACATCGATGCTGTCTCGTTGGCTGGGCGAGTGGGTAGAATGCCTCCAACGTGTAACTCGATTCGGAGGAATTCGCATGCCCTATTACTATGGTTATGGTTTTGGCATCGACCCGCTGTACCTGCTGGTCGTCCTTGTTTGTACGGTGCTCGGTCTTGCCGCGCAAAGCTATATCAACTCGACGTACAAGACGTGGTCTAAGGTGCGCTCGGACGGCGATACGGGCGCTGCGGTCGCGCGCCGCATGCTCGACGCCAGCGGTTGCAATGCCGTGGGTATCAAGGGCGTCGCCGGCGAGCTCACCGACCACTACAACCCGCAGGATAACAACCTGTATCTCTCGGATGCCAACCGTTCGGGCGGATCGGTCGCAAGCGTTGCCGTCGCCTGCCACGAGGCGGGCCATGCCGCCCAGCGACAAAGCGGCTATGCCATGATGAAGGTGCGCACTGCCCTGGTCCCGGTCGTCAACTTTACCCAGAACACCTGGACCATCGTGCTGCTCATGGGCCTGTTCATGAACATTGCCGGGCTCACAACCCTCGCGCTGATCTTCTTCTCGTTTAGTGTGTTGTTCCAGCTGGTTACGCTGCCGGTCGAGATTGATGCCAGCCGCCGCGCCGTGGCGTACATCGAGCGGTCGGGCATGAGCTCCAAGCAGGTCAACGGTGCCAAGAAGGTCCTGACGGCAGCCGCGCTTACCTATGTGGCCGCAGCGCTCACCTCGATCATTCAGCTGCTCTACCTGATGGCTCGCTACAACAGAAACTCCAACCGATAACAAATGGGACTGACAAAGCGCCGCGGGGATTTGTGTCCCCGCGGCGCTGTACTATGTGTTGGACTTGAATTTGCGCAGGGCTGGAGCCTTTGTGCACGATAACGAAAGGAGGCTGCGTGGCAGGCTGGAATCTAACCGGCAATGCCGTTTCCGCCGAGTTTGACGGCTCGGACGATCGGGAGCGCAAGGAACTCAGCGTGAGCCAGGCGGTGGAGATCGCCGCCGGTGCACTCGATGCTATTCCGCAGCTGAGTGTCTTGGGCGAGGTCACGGGCTTCCGTGGCCCCAATGCCCGAAGCGGCCACTGCTACTTCCAGATTAAGGACGATTCGGCCGCCGTTGACTGCATCATTTGGAAGGGTGCCTATCTCAAGCGCACGTTCGATCTGCGCGACGGCATGCAGGTGAGCTTTAAGGGCAGCTTTAACCTCTATAAGCCCACGGGCCGCATGAGTTTTGTCGCCCGCTCGTTTTCGCTGGCGGGGGAGGGTCTGCTGCGTCAACAAGTGGCGCAACTGGCCGAAAAGCTGAGCCGCGAGGGCCTGATGGACGAAGCGCGCAAGCGCCGCATCCCAGTGTTCTGCTCGCGCGTGGCAGTCGTCACCTCGCTTTCGGGTGCCGTAATCGATGACGTCAAGCGCACATTGCGTCGTCGCAACCCACTCGTCGAGCTCGTTTGCGTGGGTGCCAAGGTTCAAGGCGAGGGTGCGCCGGCAGAGCTCATTGAGGGTTTGCGTCGCGCCGCTTCCATTACGCCGGCGCCCGATTGCATTTTGCTGGTGCGCGGCGGCGGCTCCTTCGAGGACCTCATGACCTTCAATGACGAGGAGCTTGCCCGTGCGGTGGCAGCCTGTCCCGTGCCTGTGGTGACGGGCATTGGCCATGAGCCTGACACCTCGATTTGCGACATGGTGAGCGACCGTCGCGCCTCCACGCCAACGGCGGCTGCAGAATCGGTGGCACCGGCTATGACAGAGCTGGCCGACGTGCTCGAGGCACGTCATCAGCGTCTGGGCGCTGCGATGTCATCGATGATCGGGTCGAATCTGGTCGATCTGGAGATGCTCGACCAGCGTGGTCGGCGTGCCTGGGATACCTATACGGCACGCTTGGGCGATGCGCTCGATGCAGCCGCGTGCCGCCCGTGCCTCAACGATCCAACGTTTATGGTCGAGCGTCGCGAGTCAGAGCTTGCACTGACCGCTGACCGTCTGTCGGGCGCCATTGCTCGTTCGGTCGGTGCCTTCCGCTCCAACTTCGAGCGTCTGCCCGAGCGCTTGGTCGCAAGCACCTCGGGGCTCGATGGCAAGCGTCATGCACTCACGCTCGCGAGCTCCCGCCTGGAGCATCAGGGGCGCACGATGTTGAACAAGCCCGCGTCCGACTTGGGCCGTGCGGCAGCCTCGCTCGACGCCCTGTCGCCGCTCAAGGTGCTTGCCCGCGGCTACTCCATCGCGTATAGCGAAGACGGTGTGGCTACAAGCGCCCAGACCTTTAAGCCCGGCGATGCCATCCGCGTGCGCATGGCGGACGGCAACGTGGCGGCAACCGTCAACGCGGTCGAATAGACCGCGTTTCACAGTGATAGACCTTTAGGAAAGGAAACAGATATGGCAGAGAAGACCCCGGTCGAGCAGCTTACGTACAAGCAGGCCTCGCAGGAGCTGGAACTCATTATCCGCAGCCTGGAGTCGGGCGACATGGAGCTCGAGGAGTCGCTCGAGAGCTACACCCGCGGCGTCGAGCTTCTCAAGAGCCTGCGTACCCGCCTGGCCGATGCCGAGCAGAAGGTCTCGGTGCTTCTTAAGGATGTCGACGGCAACGACGTGCTCGCCGACGGCGAAGCCGCCAACACCGACGACAACCTCTCGTTCTAACCATCTCGCAGTCCACTTTGGGGTAGTCTTTTTGGGACGGGGCTTTTTTGACTACCTCTTGTCGGCTGCCTCGCCGAGCACTTGCGTTTGCGAAAAAGTAGTCAAAAAAGCCCCGTCGCAAAA